>JAUIFC010000300.1 GCA_030429455.1 Bacteroidia bacterium
GGATTTTCAAATTAAGGAATTAGATTTGTATAAGAAGAGCCGTATGATGGGAGACTATCACGTACGGTTCTGTGAGAGACTTGGGGCGAAATTCCCCTTGTCTACTCGACACGGAACGTTGCCATTAATACAGAAAAGATGCTAACAAACGAAGAAGCAAAATACTTACTGAATCTAGACAAGTCGCTTTCAGACCCTAATCAAGTAGTTGATTTAAGTATTAAGAAAAATAGACTTAATCTACTTTCACATCAAGATTCTGAATATAATTTTTGGGTTGAAATAACTTCTAATCAAAAAATAATACTGAAAACCTCAATTCACCATTTAGAAAGTAATTCATACATCGGTCTTCTTAGAATTGATTTTAAAGGAGGTCATCACAATCCACCTACGATTAAAAATTCATTACCCGAATATCTGAAGCCGTATGTAGACAAATGGTTTGAACCAAACGAACCCCATATGCATGTTTATGTTGAGGGATATAAACCATTAGCTTGGGCAATCCCATTAATCGATACTGATTTTCCAACAAAGAACTTAAATGATACATCAGACTTAAATCAATTAATCACTAACTTTGCTAGAAGAATAAATTTAAAATCTAAGATTAATATACAACAAGCAATAATTTGAATTGGGTAAATACATACGTAGATGACTACTACAAGTGGTTAAGAGAAAAAACTTATATCCAAAAAGGTGGAAATACTGATTGGTTTTTAATTAACACACCATTTGTTGGAGCCTTTAATGATACAATTGAAATTTATGCTCAAAAGAACGGAAGTCAACTACTTTTAAGTGATAATGGGGAAACAATGTCGAATCTTGAGCTTCAGGGATTGCACATTCAAGGCTCTAAAAAGCGAAGAAATATATTGGATTCTATCCTACTCAACTATGGAATCAAAAGCAATAATGACGAATTAATTATTGAAAGTAATCTAGATAATTTCTCTCAAGCTAAACACAATTTTCTATCGGCAATAATCGAAATTAATGATTTATACGTTCTGTCAAAACACAATATTGCATCAATTTTCAAAGAGGATGTTAGGCAATATCTAGATTCTAAAGATATCATTTATACGCCTGACTTTATATCAAAAGGGACAACAGGTCTTGAATTTAATTTTGACTTTCAAATTGCAAAAAAACATAGCGAAATTGTAATTAAATCATTTAATACTATCAACAAATCAAATCTTCCAACTTTTCTATTTGCTTGGGATGACATCAAACCAGTCAGGGAAAAAACAACAAAGAAAGAGGTTAAAGCAATCGCTATGATTAATGATGTTGATAAGGAAATTAAATCTGAATTTTTGGATGCCCTGACTTCGAAAAATGCAAATTATATTCTTTGGTCTGAAAGAGAAAATGAGAATAATATTAAGCTAGTAGCCTAAAGTACTAATGGCAACAACGTATATCCTCAATGGTGAGATATTGGAAAACCCAAACGTCCAAGAAATTTTTATTACATTTGGCTTGATCTGAATTGGTTTAGGCTCATTTGCCTCACCACTGAAGGATATACGAAGACGTTGCCATTAATATGACTGAACCAAGAAACCTATGGGAAAAATAACGAATGAAATGGTTGAAAAATCATTTGAAATCGGAAAAAAGTTTTATAAGAATAAAATATCTCTAAAAGACGGAGTAAAAGTTCTGACAGAAATAGGAATGAATGAAAATTCTGCTGTTGACTATGTTTATAATTATTCGAATTTAATTCAAGGAAAATTATTCACTCGTACAACTAATATTTACGGGACTGAATATTCCCTTCAAAAAATATATGAAGAAAAGGAATAGATGGACTTCAAAATGCACTTCTGTCTTTATCTCAACATATTGATTATTATGAAGAGAAATCTGGCTCTTCTGTAAAAAAAAGGAAAGAAGTTTATAATCGTTATTTAAAACTAATAAATAAAAAAACTGAAAGAACAGTTTATCCTGACGAAGTGGATTCTGAAACTGAATATTCAGAGGGGAAAACAAAAAAAGTTTTAGTAAATAGTTACGAACGAAATCCAATAGCGAGAAAAAAGTGTATTGAACATTTTGGTTTAAACTGTCAAGTTTGCAATTTTAATTTCGAGGAAAAATTTGGAGATTTAGGAAAAGAATTTATCCACGTTCATCATAAAGTAGACATTGCAACAATTGGAAATGAATACTCTGTAAATCCATTAACTGACTTAATTCCTGTTTGTCCGAATTGTCATTCAATGCTTCACAAAAAGAAACCAGCATATTCGATTGAGGAACTGAAAATAATTATGAAATAAAAATACTAATGGCAACAATGTATATAAAAAATAGGCGAAACAGTAGTAAAATTAAGGCTTTTGGCTTGTATCAAATTTTGTGCTTAACTGAAAGTTTAGTGCTTCAAAACCGCCTACTTTTCATATGTGTGCCGAGAAGCAATGACGGCTGGTAATAATCATTGCGAACTATAGATAAGATGGTGGAAACGACCCACCGATGTTGTTTTACAGGAGAGAGCATCAAACCACTGTAAGGTGC
>JAUIFC010000092.1 GCA_030429455.1 Bacteroidia bacterium
CCATCCCGAACAGAGAAGTTAAGCCCATTAGCGCCGATGGTACTGCAATCGTGGGAGAGTAGGTCGTCGCCTTCTTTAATAATTAAAATCCTTTATCAAGCGATAAAGGATTTTTTTGTTATGTAATATTGATGATATTATTTTTTTATTTACATATTTACAAATGTGTACTTCATTAACAGAGGATTTGAAAAGAGCTTGCTGGTCTAACACCTTTGGTCATATGTGATAGAAAAATCTGGTGTCTTTAATCTTCTAAAGTAGAAATAACACATTTTCAACCATTGAACAGTACTTAAATATAAAGGTAAGGTTTTGTTTAAGAAATAAATATGATTACTTGAAATACTACAGAGAAAGATTAGGCATTCGTTTTTATATCCTCATTATTTATATCAATTGTTGTTGCTTTAAAGAATCTAAAACGTTTACCTGTTACATAGTTAAGAGTTCAGATTCTCAATACAATATAATAGGTGATAAAAAAAGCTCAATCGAATGATTGAGCTTATGATGATTTTGAGGTGTCGAGCGGATTCGAACCGCTGTAGATGGTTTTGCAGACCACTGCCTAGCCACTCGGCCACGACACCTTTTATTTTAGGGATTGCAAATTTAAATAATATAAATGAATTGAAGCCCTATTAATCCCTAAGTTTTGTCATTTTTACACAAACGGCTTGCACATCTCCCATTATAGGTGGATTTAGCTTCGATACTTTTGTTACTACTTTTTCTACCAATCTAAGTTCACTAATGACGCGATCATTTATACGTCGTACAACATTTTCAAGTAATTTTGAAGGAATAGCCATTTCTTCTTTTACAATCGCATTCAAATTGACATAATCCACAGTGTCATTCAAATTATCTGAAATAGATGAATGTACTAGATTGGCTTCAACAACCAAATCTACTCGATAGTCGCTGCCTATTTTGGTTTCCTCTTTCAAACAGCCGTGATAGGCATATACCCTAATATTTTCTAACAAAATTGAATCTGCCATTTCTGTATTATTTGTTTGCAAATTAACGTGTTTTCAAATAAATTGTTCTTGACTTTTGTAATTGATTAGGATACCTTTTTTACTTTCATAAAGCACCTTCCATGGATGGTTATGTTATTTTTATGGGACTTAATTAGGTCAATGCTGTTAATGACATATTCAAAATTGGTACTTATAAAATTTTAAAACAATTCGTATGCTAAATGCCAATCCACTATAGCAGTTAATCTTTCTGAATTTGAAAGCAGTTCTTTTAGTGAACAGTAATGTGTCTCTGAAAAATCTGAAGTTTCTTTAAACTGTTCGTCATCAACTTAAATTTCATCGCGACTATTATTGGATGAATTTTCTAAACCACTTAAAAAGTCTGATTTACTCATCTTTATTTTATAGTGCTCGACTATAGAACTTTCAAGAAAACGACGAAAATTTAGTCCGTTATTGAATGAAAATTTAGACTTTTCAAAAGGAACATCATTTATGTCAATTTTCATTCTTTTATAACATAACAATTTTAGTTCACCTGTTCTTCAGATAACATATAATTAATCTACTTTTCAACTTTTTTACCATTTACAAAGACTTCATAAGTTAATTCAACTGCGTCTCCTAAGGTCATGGACACAGAGCAATATTTAGTAAAACTCAATTCTGCGGCTCGCAAGGCCTTTTTTGGTTCAATGTCGCCTTCCAAATAAATTGCTATTGCAATAGCCTTAAATGGCTTTGCTTGTTGTACCTCTACACGCTTACCTTCAACACTTATGGAATAGCTGTCAATTTTTTGCTTTTGTTTGTTCAATATAGAAACAATGTCAATCGCATTACAACTGCCAACGGCCATGAGCAATAATTCCATGGGGCTGCTGCCCTTTACCTCTTCAACTGTGCTGTTATCTATAAATACCGAATGTCCAGTAGCGCCTTTGCCTTCGAACAAAAAGGCATCGTTTTGTCTTTTTAATGTAACTTTCATTTTAATAATTTTTTTAAGATTAAACTTTTATTCAAATACCACATCGTCGAAAAAAATGCTGTGTGTGCTGCCATATGACCAATGCCCTGTGGAGAAAATGACCAATCCTGAACGTATACAACTTAAGTCTTCCTTTTTCAGCTTAAACGTGAATTTTTTCCATTTGGTTGAAAGTTTAATCTCTTTTGTCACCTTCGCTGTATCGGGGTAATCTTTATCTTTACCAATCAAACCAAAACCAATTTCAGCTTTGAGTCCATCTTTGGTAGCTTTCGCCCAAAAACTAAAGGTTTTCGCCCCTCGTAAATCGTATCCGCCTTGAACATCGCCCCAATTGTTTATGGGGTTTACCAAGCCAAGACCGTACCAACCTTCATCGCTTTCATATTTTAATTCGAAAACTTCAGAGCCATCACGTGTGTCTTCTTTATTTTTAAGATTAACATTAATGTGTTTCATCCCGCCCATATAAGCCGTTGGAAAGTAAGGCATGTCACTGCCATCTTTATACACGTAAAACGGGAATTTTGCTTTAGGAACCAGATAAGGTTGTTGTCTGTTTAGACCATTGTCAATAGTCAAGGAGGTCGTGGCAATTCCCACATTTCCATAGGTATCTTCGGCATTGATATAGATCTTTATGGGTGTATCCACTATTGGAACTTGAATGCGGTAATTGTCTTTGCCAACTTTTTCAGCATCTAAAATTGTAATTTGGTTTTTTAAATTTCGACTGCCTTCCCTTTGATTATAATAAAAACGTATGTTAATCGGTTCGTTTTCAACATCTGATGCTTTAAAGCTTATAGGCACCCAATCTCCAGTTTTGAAGGTGTGAGACGAAATTTGTACATCTGAAATTTTAGGAACATGATTTATTGATTTTTCACCTGTATAGGCTTCTCTAATGGCCCAAAATTGTGGCCTTTTTAGTCCTCTATAATGTGTACATAACCATGGCCCCATAAATTCGTCGCTATTGCTGTAGTGAAAAATGTAAGTTCCTAGATTATATGCTTTGGAATTAATATAAGGTTGATAATCTGTTGCGATAGACTTGTACTTGTCCTCATCCGAAGGTTCTAGGGTAATGCCATTTTTATCTTTTTCCATATCCCATTCTCCAGTTACACCGTATTCGGTTATAATGTAGGGTTTATCTATTTCACGTTTTTTTAATTCATCTTCTAAAAATTGAACACCAGCACCATAGCTGTTTAAACCATAAATATCGATTGAAGGCACATATTTCTTCCACCAATCCATTCCGAAAGTCCAAGCTTCGACTGAAGTTATAGGGTGATTAGGGTCTAGCTCCTTTATTTTGCTACAAACACGTTCCAGAAACTTGGAATAGACCTCTTTTTCTGGATCTGTTGGCGTATTGAGGTATACTTCATTGCCAACACCCCAAGTCAATACGGCAGGATGATTTTTATAGCTTTCAACTGTTGCGATGGCATTATTATACATATCTTCCATACCTTCTTTATCCTTAAGATAATCAAAGGTATCGTCGTCTTCCATGCCTGCTCGACCATGTCGCATCCAAATCCCGACCATAACTTTAATGTTGTGTTTTTCTGCAGCATCCAGAAGTTGAGGGGTGTATTCTCCTGTAGCCCATGTCCGAATCGAATTGACTCCTAAAAACTGTAATTCCTTAAAATAGGCGTCGTAGTTTTCCACATCATGATCATAGCCAAAAGTGGCGCCTTTAATATCAAATGGCTTACCATCGACTTCGAGTATCCAAGTAGAATCTATTTTTTTGACAGTTGTTTGAGCAGAAATTATGGTTATTTGAGAAAAAAACAATAAAATACCTAGTACAGCATTTAAAAATTTAGTCTGAATAACAACTGTTTTAAAGTTATTTTTTTTGAAGCGTTTGTTGCTGTTTATATTCATGTAGTTTTGAAAAAGAGGTGCATTTATTTTGACAGATTGTGCTTATGGTCTAAGTAAGGTTTTGAAAATATATTTTGTGTTGAAGATAATTCAAAATTAGCATTATCTGTTTAGTTATCGATTGTTGGGTCAAGATGTATTGCTAATTTTTATCCACACATTAAATTTGAAGTACTTTCAGCATTTAAAGCAATGCCTTGATGGGAAATTCTTGTTAAAATTGTGATTAAGTAAATTTTAATAAAATTACATCTATCATAAATGAAAAAATAATTTTAAATTTAACAAATAAAAATAAAGTCTATGAAAACTTCTTTGAAAATTTTTGGTCTCTTCTGTATGGTGTTATTAGTTAGTTGTGCTTCAGCAATTAAAACTAAGAAGCATGTGAAATATGACTTGAACGATTACAAAACTTTTGCTTATTTGCATAACACATCTTTTGATGCAAGCGATTTCAATTCAGATAGTGATGTTTCTGTAGAAGCATCGTTGATAGATGCTTTGAATAAAAATATGTCTGTGAAAGGACTTTCGGTTGATACGGATAATCCTGATTTGCTTGTATTGTTCTCGACAACCAAAAGCATAAATGGCGAAAAAGCGGCAAATCCAAATCAAGAATCAAGTTCTGTCCAAGGTGGAAGCGATGGTGGAATGAGTGGGCCAAATTATGCTACAGTTAGTTCTACAAACTATAAAAGATATGTGGACAATAGCTCAACAACTGATAGATTGTTGAAAACAGGATCTTTATTAGTTGAAGTTTTCAGTAGTGAAACCAAAGAGTTGGTATGGAGCGGTTCTGCGGAGAATTTCACGACACACATTTCGGATCAAACATTAACGACTAGATTGCTTTATGAAATGCTAAAAGAGTTCCCGAACTAAATAAGGAATCTCAAAAATACATAGCCCTTAATCATTAGGTTCAAATGTTTAAGGGCTTTTTTATTATCAACTTCTAAAATCGGCATACTTTGACAGTAATTCAAAAAGTAATTGCTTAGTGATATAAAATTATGAATTCTTAATAATTTTAACAATTTATAAAGTGTTATATTTGTTGATTGATGGTTTCGATTTTTGTTGCCTCGTTTTTAGTCTATTTTGCGATTAAATAGTTTTTATGGTGAAAAAGGTGATTAAACTTTTAGTATTTCAAAATGTAAATCAACGTTTTGCGTTGCCATTGGATGTAGTGAAAAAAGTGGTCCAAGTGGTTGAATTTACTGGTCTGCCTAAAATGCCAGATTACATTAGTGGAATTATAAATTATCATGGAGACGTGATTCCGGTAATCAATATGTCCTTTCTGTTTAGTATAGAGTCTAGGGATCCAGAAATTACAGATCGTTTAATCATAGCCTCAACTTTGAAAGGAAAACTAGCGCTATTAGCCACTGTTGTAAACGATATTATTGAGATTGATGAAAATGACATTGTAAAACCAGATAAGATTATTTACGGGATGCGTTTTGTAAAAGGAGTTATAAAACTACCTGATGGCATGGTGCTTATCAACGATGTTGACAAATTTTTAAGTATAGAAGAACTTAAACTGTTTGAAGAAGAAATCATGAATCATACAGATACTCTCGATGGTGTAGATTTTGGTATAGAAGATGGTAAAACACAAATTAATAATTAGTTTCAATGATTCAAAACCAGTTAACCGAACTTCGAGATTATTTATTAAAGCACTTGGGTTTACACTATACCGAAAAGCAAGAAAAAGAGCTGTACTCAAAAATTAGCTCGGCTGCACAAAGTTTTGATTTTTCTTCAGCCGATAGTTTTATTGAGTGGCTTTTAAAACAGAAATTAAGTGATGCTCAAATAAAGAAACTTGCTTCGCATTTGACTATTGGCGAAACTTATTTTTTTAGAGAAAAGAAAGCACTTGAATATCTAGAGCGAAGATACTTGCCAGATTTAATCTCAAAACGCAGAACACAGAATAAAACATTAAAAATTTGGAGCGCTGGCTGTTCTTCTGGAGAGGAACCATATACAATTGCAATTTTGCTTACGCGAATTATACCCAATATACAAAACTGGGACATTACAATTTTAGGAACAGATATTAATTACAAGTTCTTGCAAAAAGCAAAATCGGGTATTTATTCCAAATGGTCATTCAGAGGCATTCCAGAATCCTATAAATCAGATTATTTTGAAGAAATAGACAATTCAAAATATAGGATAAAGTCGTCCATTAGAGACATGGTAAATTTTTCTTACCTCAATCTAGCAAACCCACCATATTATCCATCAAAAAGTAATAGTAACTTTTTTGACATCATTTTT
Source organism: Bacteroidia bacterium (assembly GCA_030429455.1). Taxonomy (GTDB): domain Bacteria; phylum Bacteroidota; class Bacteroidia; order Flavobacteriales; family Flavobacteriaceae; genus Psychroflexus. Next base: position 6,205 of record JAUIFC010000092.1, read on the forward strand.
TGTAGAAATGTCCTTATCTATTTTTCTCATGAAGGTATTCAGATGGTTACAGAAAACTTTTACAATAATCTCAGAAAAGGTGGAGTTTTATTGCTAAGTCCTGTTGAAACTTCAAACCTTATTCATCAAAGTTTTAAACGCCTGCCATTTAACGGAATCACCGTTTACGAAAAAAATCCAGAGGCGCAACAAAAGAGATCATTTATTGGCGGAATTTCTAGAAAAAAAGCAGATATAAGTAATAGAAGAGCAAAACTGATATCTCCAAAAACCACTACGTTTCTATCTAAAAAACAAAATAAAAAGAAAGATACGTCTATTCAACACGATAAGGGCTTGGATATAGCTGCTTTAAAGACACTCTATAAGTCTGGAAGTTTTAAGAAAGTAGAAGGTATTATTAAAAAAGCCATTGATCAAGGTGAAAACAAAAATCCTGAATTCTACCTTCTTCTTGCTCATTTAAAGGCTAACCAAAGTGTTCTAGATGAAGCTGAAAAGCACTGTAAAAAAGCAATAGATCTTGATAAAGTAAACACAAAAGCCTACTATTTACTAGCAAATATTTATAACGAACAAGGCAAAACAACCGAAGCCATTGCATCGATAAACAAAACGCTATTTCTTGACCCAAATTTTTCAATGGCGCATTTTTTACTCGGCAATATGACAAGAGTCCACAATGCCAACGAGGCGAGAAAGCACTATCATAATGCATTAAAAAGTTTAGCCAGCTTAAACAACGAGGATTTGGTAAGCGGCTCAGATGGTTTGACGGCTGGAAGACTTTCAGAAATGATAAGAGCAATCGCAAACATTAATATTATCGTATAACTTTATGATCTAGAATTTGTAGATGGTTTTAAATCAATAAAATGGAAACAGAAGACACCGAAGAATTAGACAGAATTAATAAGGAGGAAATTCTTAGAGAAAGGGCAGACCTGATGCAAGTTCCGATTTTGGAAACTACTAACCTAGGAAAGCACATCGAAGGATTATTCTTTATGTTATCTGGCGAAAAATATGCAATAGATTCTACATCTGTTAGCGAAGTTATACAAATTTCTGAAATTACACCATTACCCTGTACTCCTGCATTTTTGCGTGGAATCATTAATCTTAGAGGAAAAATTCTGTCCATTATAGACATTAAAAGCTTCTTGAATCTTAAGGGAGATCGAGATGTAAAGCTTAACAAAGTTATCATTGTAAATCACAACGATATAGAAATAGGAATATTAACCGACGAAATAGTTGGAAATGAAAAGATTTACTTAGACACCTTGCAAAAAAATCTAAGTACGATCATAGACATTCCGGAAAATATTGTCGTCGGAGTTTCAGAGGAAAACTTGATAGTAATTGATATTCAAAAATTACTTTCAAATGAAAAAATAATCGTAAACGAACATGTTTAAGACTAAAGAAAATAAACTAAGCCAACAAAAAACTTAGAAAAATGAATAAACTATCAATTGGAATAAAATTAGGGATGGGCATAGTATTGGTGCTTATCATGTTTATTATTGTAAGCATAAGTTCTTACCAGAATATAGAAAGAATCAAAGAAAATGAAATATGGGTCAATCACACCAATGACGTTATCATAAAGATTGAACAAATCAAAGGTGATTTAAAAGATGCAGAAACTGGAAAAAGAGGTTATGTAATCACTGGTGCTGAAAGCTATTTGGAACCATACAACGAAGCTATAGACATGGTTGATAAACACATAAACGATTTAAAAACCCTTACAAGCGACAATATCAATCAGCAAGAAAGAATAGAAGCATTAAGGCTAAAAATTCAAGAAAAACTATCTGAACTCAAAAAGGCGATCGACCTTCGAAAAAACGTTGGATTCCAAGCGGCACAAGAGTATATCATGACGGATTTTGGAAAAAATGTCATGGACGAAATTAGGGTTTTATTAACCGCTATGGAAGAAGACGAAAATAGACTGTTAGACGAAAGACTCGCTGCCAGTAAGAATAGCTCTGATAATGCAATTAATACCATATTATGGTTTACAATTGGAGCTTGTTTATTGGTTATTTTACTCATTCTTTATTATATCCGAACGATTGCCGTACCTCTTAAAAAGCTCTCTAATATTGCTGTCGATATTTCAAAAGGAAAGATTACAGTAATGGATGCCAACACCAACAGACAGGATGAAGTAGGCGTTTTGATAAGTTCTTTTAAGCAAATGCAACAATATTTACAACTTAAAGCAGAGCAGGCCAATAGCATTGCGTCAGGGAATTTGGCAATAAAGATAGAATCAATCTCGAGTGAAGATCTTATGGGTGTTGCTTTTACAACCATGTTGGGCAGACTTAAAGAACAAATCGGAAGTGTTTCTCAAGGGGTGCATGTACTGGCATCATCCTCAAGCGAAATAATGGCAACAGTATCTCAATTATCGTCCACCACGACCGAAACTTCAACATCTATTAGCGAAACGACTTCAACAGTGGAAGAAGTCAAACAAACAGCAGAAGTCTCTAATCAACGCGCCATGGAGGTATCCGATTCAGCACAAAAATTGTCTGATATTTCTCAAGATGGTTACAAGTCGATACAGGATACCATAGAAGGGATGAACAAGATAAAAAGTCAAATGGAATCCATTGCCGGTATTGTTATTCAATTAAGTGAAAAAAGTCATACGATAGGCGAAATAGCAACCACAGTAAACGATCTTTCGGAACAATCTAATTTGTTAGCAGTAAATGCATCGATCGAAGCGGCCAAAGCTGGCGAACATGGTAAAGGATTTTCAGTGGTTTCTCAGGAAATAAAACACCTTGCAGAACGATCAAAAGAATCTACTGTTCAAATTAGATCGATTCTGGCAGACATACAAAAGGAAATTAGCAGTGCTGTTATGGCGACCGAACAAGGAGGTAAAGTCATAGATTCTGCGCTGGAACTGTCGTCCAATGCAAGCGAAGTGATTACGGCTCTTGCGGCAAGTGTGGAGCAATCTGCCCAAGCCAATATCCAAATTGCAGCATCTAGTCAAGAGCAACTTACGGGTATGGATCAAATCACCATAGCCATGGAAAGTATTAACGAAGCAAGTTTACAAGCGGCAAACAGTACTAGACAAACTGAGGAATCTGTTTCAAGGCTTAACGAGCTAGGCAATAATCTTCAAACCATTATGAATCAATATAAGTTGAAATAATATCGGAATAAAGATTAGAGTGAAAAGAGAAAAATACAATAAGATTTGATTGAATAAAATATTGCATTTATCTACCGATTTTCCAAAAGAAATTAAAAATGGATAATAAAGAAGAATTTCTAAAAATAATCCTTGCTACATTTAGGGCAGAGGCCGATGAAAATCTCAATGCCATGGCTATCCATTTGATCGAGCTGGAAAAAAACCCTCCTAAACCTCGTCAAGATGAGTTAAGTGAAATAATATATCGAGTAGCTCACAGTCTAAAAGGTGCCTCACGTTCTGTAAATCTTACAGAAATCGAAAGCATTTGCCACGCTTTTGAGGATGTAATGTCCGCCATTCGCGATGGAGAAATAGATTATAGTCCGCAAGTTTTTGATGCTTTGCACCAAACCATAGATATTATAACAGAACTGCTGGATTATCAAAGTGACGATATAGGAGACGAATTACAAGTCAAGATATCCGAACATGTCGATATGCTCACTATGGTAGAAGCTGGTATAGAGATTGAAGACCTTGGAGTCTCGAGAACTAATAAGCCAAAACAGCCAAAGCCAGAATCAAAACCCCAAAGCCAAGAGGTTCCAATTGCTCAACCAAAAGATTCCAAGCCTGTAGAAGATATTCCTCAACCTAAAGTTCGAATAGAAGAACAGCAAGCAAAAGCCGAGGAGATAAAACCAGAAATACAAAAACCAAAGCCAAAGCCAAAACCGAAACCTAAAACCAAACCAAAACCGGGAAGTAAACCTCAGGTTAAAAACACATCAAGCGAAACCATTCGAATTTCTTCAAAAAAATTGGATACAGTTTTGGCTCAAGCAGAAGAAATGCTTTCGATAAAATTGAGAGCAATCCAACATTCAAAAAATCTTAAAAGCACCTTAACTCAATTTTCAACGTGGCACAAGCAGAGTTTTGCAATACTCCAAGCCGCTCGTAATGTCAATATTATTTTACAAAAAAAAGCAAGTCAGGAAAACCTTTCATCGGACGAAACAAAAATTGCCAATTTGGCTCAACATCTCGAATGGATAAATTCCTTTGTGAGCAATGTAGAAAAAGAATTGAACGATTTACGAGATTTTTCTGTTGAAGAAGTACACTCTATTAGCTCAAAAATCGACAATCTCTTGGGCGATGTAAAAGAATTAATTGCAGTGCCATTTTCAACCTTATCGATGGTATTTCCAAAAATGGTTCGTGATATTGCAAAAGATTTGGAAAAAGAAGTAGACTTTATTATTCAAGGCGACGATATTAGAATTGATAGAAGAATACTTGAAAAAATCCGAACACCTTTGATCCATATTTTACGTAATTCCATAGACTACGGTGTAGAAATGCCTGACGTAAGAATTGAAAAGGGAAAGGATGTCAAAGGAAAAGTCTCGTTGAGTATCGAACGCCTAGAAAATAATAAAATAGGCGTTACTGTCTCGGATGATGGTTCTGGAATAAATGTTGATAAATTAAGGAAACTTTACATTGCCAAGCATGATATTTCTGAAGAAGATGCTGATAAAATTACAGATAAAGAATGCTTAAGCTATATTTTTCAATCAGGGATATCCACCAGCGATATTGTTACCGACTTATCGGGAAGAGGATTGGGACTTGCCATTGCACAACAAGAAATTCAACTTATTGGAGGAAGTATTGATGTCGAAACAGTGGCAAATGAGTCCACCACTTTCAGAATAAAACTTCCACTTTCTATCGTAACTTTTAGAGGTATCCTGATAGAAGTGAGCGAAGAGATGTTTGTTATCCCAACAACCATGGTAGAAAGGGTGGTAAGAGTAAAAAAAGAAACCATTAAAACAGTAGAAGCAAGAGCAACTATTCTTTTTGAAGGCGAAGTAGTACCACTCATAAGAATAAGTGAAATACTTCAACTTAAAGAGAAAGTAGATAAATCCGCATTTATTCACGTCGCAATTTTTGAAAATGGCAACAAAAAAATTGGTTTTGTCATAGACAAAGTCATTAGCGAACAGGAAGTTTTAGTAAAAAATTTCAATAAACAATTGCAACGTGTACGGAATATTTTAGGGGCTACGATTTTGGGTTCAGGTCGAGTCGTACCAATTTTAAATATATCTGATTTATTTAAATCGTCAAATAAAATATCTTCGACACAAAGTACTGTTTACGATATTGTAGACTCAGAGGAAGATAAGGTAAAATCCATTTTGGTTGTAGACGATTCTATAACCTCTAGAACGCTTTTAAAGAATATTTTGGAAGCTGCTGGATACAATGTCACCACTGCGATAGATGGATTGGAAGGATTTACAAAGCTCAAAGAAGGCTCCTATGCGTTGGTTGTGTCCGATGTAGAAATGCCTCGATTGGATGGTTTTGGTTTAACGGCAAGAATTCGAGCCGACAAAGAATTTTCGGAAGTTCCAGTCATTTTGGTGACTTCGCTTTCCAAGAGAGAGCATCGAGAAAAAGGAATAGACGCTGGTGCTAATGCCTATATAGTAAAAAGCAATTTTGACCAAAGTAATCTTTTGGACATTATTCAAAGGTTAATTTAGCATGGAGTAAAAACAGATTTAGATGATTAAATTGTTAATTGTAGAAGATTCGTTAACTGTACGAGGATATTTGAAATATATTTTTTCAAAGGATCCAGATATTTCTATAATTGGAGTTGTTCAGAACGGTAAAGAAGCGGTCGAGTTTGTAAGAAAACACAAAGTGGATGTGATTTCGATGGACATCGACATGCCTATTATGAACGGATTACAAGCCACTAAGGTTATCATGTCCGAAAATCCAGTACCAATAATCATTGTAACTTCTAGTCGAAATGCCAAAAATGACAAAACTGCTATGGAAGGTTTGGCGGCAGGAGCCCTTTCTGTAATTCAGAAACCCTTTGGTATTGGTCATAAAATGGAACCAAAAAGAACAGCAAACATGCTGAGGATGATTAAGACCTTGTCCAAGGTAAAAGTCATTACAAGAAAATTCACAACTCATAAAATTCTGGACAAAAAGCCCATAGAGAAACCTTCCATAGGGGGACATCAAATTATTCCTAGTCATTTGAAGCTTAGAAACAGAAAATATGTTGCCATAGGAATTTCATCAGGAGGCCCACAAGTTTTGGCCAAAATTTTCTCCAACATCACAGAAAAGTTTCCTTATCCAATACTCGTTGTTCAGCATATCACCAAAGGTTTTATGGGGACAATGGTGGCTTGGCTTAATGAAATATTGGAGATTAAAGTTAAGATTGCATCACATAAAGAAGTTTTGCAGCCGGGATATGTTTATTTTGCACCAGATAATTATAATATGGGCGTTAAATCCAATATGGTGTGTCTATCAAAATGTTTGGCAGGAGAAAGAATTTGCCCTTCTGTGAAACACCTTTTTGAATCTCTTGCAATGAATGCTGGGAGTAAAACGATAGCAATGATATTGACAGGTATGGGCTCAGATGGTTCTGCAGAAATTAAAAAATTGAAAGATGCAGGAGCGTTGACGATCGCTCAAGATGAAGAAAGTTCTTTAGTACATGGAATGCCAGGAGAAGCAATCAAACTTGGTGGTGTTGATTATGTGCTAAATACAAAAAATATAACGGAACTATTGAATGAAATTGAAACAAAAAAATTAGGATAAGAATAACTCAAAGAATATAACAATATGTTTAACAGTATGAATAAGATAAAGAAAGTTCTAATTGCTGAAGATAGCCCTACACAGGCCCTGAAACTTCAGATGGCTTTAGAGCAGAAGAACTATCATGTTATACATGGGGTCAATGGAAAAGAGGCTTTAGAATTGATAGATTTTGACGATTTACCAAATCTAATTATTACCGATGTTGTAATGCCTGTTATGGATGGTTACGAATTTTGCAATGCCGTAAAGCATAACGAACAAACTAGAAATATTCCAGTTATTTTACTAACTCAACTTTCTGATCCTAAAGATGTTATCAAAGGATTGCAATCTGGTGCAGATAACTTTATCTCTAAGCCATATACAGACGAATTTTTGTTTGAGCGTATTAACGATATTCTGTTGAATCAGGAAATAAGAGAAAGGTCTCCTAATCTTGATATTTCGATGCAAATTTATTTTGGAGGGCAAAAATACTTGTTGAACTCCAATCGTATGCAAATACTGGATTTGTTGTTATCCACTTACTTTAATGCCATCAATAAAAATAAAGAGCTTGAGGAAAAGAACATCGAGCTTAAACGAATGCATAAAGAGGCAAAGATTAATAACATAAAACTGAAGAAAATTAATGATGAAAAAAATCAATTTCTAGGTATTGCAGCTCACGATTTAAGAAGTCCGTTGGCAACACTGTCAGGATTTCTGTCTATCATTATCGATTCATTACCAGATAATTCTATCGACGATCAGGATCAAATTTTTTCAGCAATGGAAAAAATGCTCGATTACATGTTAACGCTTATTTCGGACGTCTTAGACTTTTCTAAAATTGAAGCAGGAACACTTCATCTTGTCAAAGAACAATTCGATTTGGTTGATTTTATGAATAATATTATCGAATTAAGTAACATCCTTGGCTCAAAGAAAAATATACATATAAGTTCAAATTACTCGAGTAAAGAAGTATTGATAAATGCGGATAAAATCAAATTAAGACAGGTGATGGACAATTTGATATCCAATGCAATAAAGTATTCGGAAATAAATACCAATGTTTCTATCAGCATACTAGAACTTGATAACGAAATTGAAATTGTAGTGACAGACCAAGGTAAAGGAATTCCTGAAAATGAAATTGGAAAAATTTTCCAACCGTTTACCAGAACGTCTGTGGAAAGTACAGATGGCGAAAAGAGTACAGGTCTAGGTCTTGCCACGGTTAAAAAGATAGTAGATACACACGGTGGAAAAATTTGGGCAAAATCAGAAGTTGGTGTTGGCTCAAAATTCCATTTTACCTTACCACGTGTTAATGCATAATTACTTGTTTTATTTTTATAACACACCTCTTATTTTTTTCAGTCTTAAAACCATATTTTTGTCTTTTACAGCATAATTCGAATCTTAGACTTTGTCGATTAAAGAAAGCATTTGTAAGTTTGTCTTTAGATGGAATTCCAGTATAATAGACAAATCGGGTATACTAAATCTTGGTTATATACAGCTTGTATTGCTGGAATTGTTGGATTAATATTTTGTTTTATTCTTATCTTCCTTCAGCCATTTGATACTTATGCCAATCAAATGCCTTATAAAAATTTAAAATTAGCTGGTTATTTTTTACCTATTTTCATTTCAATTCTAGGTTTACACTTTTTTGAGAATTTGTGGTTTAATGCAACAAAAAGATGGTTGCTTTATCAAGAGGTTGCCGTCATGATGTTAGGCACACTATTGCTTACTTTTCTTTCATTTCTATACCTTAATAGCATTGTAAACGAAACGGCTGTTCCGTGGAATCAGTTTTTCATTTGGGTTCAAAATTTTGGTTTGCCTTTCGCCCCGATTATATTGATGTTATGGAGTTATTTGAGGTTTAGATTTAGTAAGATTGACCTAAAGCCCACGTTAACATCAGCTGAAAAAACATGCATAATTACAGGCAATAACTCTAAAGAGGA
>JAUIFC010000093.1 GCA_030429455.1 Bacteroidia bacterium
ATATATTTCTTCTTCAGTTGAATTACATGATGTATTGAACAGAGCTATTGCAATGATAAGGTAAATGACTTTTTTCATAGTATTTATATCTGTCTCATTTCAATTTGTTTACTTGTGTGGAACGTTCCGGGCTATCCGACGGCAGGATGATTGCCGAAAGTCTATGTCAAGGGGTTTTTCTTTAGAGTTAAGTTATTCATTTTCTATGTTTAAAGCCCTGCTGGTGTGGTAGGTTATGTTGTCGGAAGATTCTTTAATTCCTTGAGTAATAAGATGCTGATGGTTGCTCCAATATCCAGATGTGAGCTAAAACTAGTTCTGTTTCACCTATATAAATACCTTCTTCGAACCCAGAAGAAAAAACAATGAAGTTTCTTTCAATATTGAGTGAATCTGTTCTAGTTGTTAAATCATATTGGGATTCATAAACCAAAGAGTCATTTATATACCTTTTGAAGGTGAAATCGTTAATGCTCAGCTTTTCTGTATACCCTAATATTTCAGGTGTTGATATTGAACCATGAATTTCTGTCATAGTCCAATTCCACTCACCATAAATGCCTTTTGGAATTACACAATCGTTTTCGCACCCAAATAGCAATGTGGTTAATAGTAGAGCTACTGAAAATGTATTTATTGTTTTAAGCATGGTTAAACTAATTTGAGTCAATTTCCGACAACGTTCCGGCTAAAAAGCGTAGAAACGGTTAGGTTGGTTTGGTCTATGATTTTTAGCCATTGTTGTGTGGCGTTTTATTCTTTGAAGATTCAACTAGATTATTGTAATGAACTTCATAATCAACATATTTCTTCTTCAATTTAGTTGGCATTAAATCAACTATTTTTTCCATTTGATTTGCAACTTCACCTAGCAGCATCGATTCACAGTAAGAAACAATGAGAGCATTTTCCAAATCTGAATTAATCAAGTCAATCTTAGATTCCTGAAAGTCAAAGCACCTTTTCAATTCGTTGTTATTATTCGATTTGATTTGTTCAATTGTGTAATCAGCAAAACGCTCCATTCTCATATGAATCATATCTGAATCTTCTTCTTCAATTTCCTTTCGAATCATTGGGAAGTCTTTGATAAGCAACTCAAAGTACTCATCAGCGCCCATTTTGCCATCATTTACATCAATCCAATTTTCATTTTTCATAATTGCTTTCTAATGCCACACAACGTTGTTGGCTAGGCGGTGTCTCGGCTCAGCCGAGATGACGTCCTAGCCTGTGTTGTGATCAGTTTATGATTTCTATTTCAATGTCGTTTAACTTTCTAGGATCTGGATCCCCTACTATCCGAGCATAAATATTTTTAAATCTAATCAAGTCGCCGTCCTTAATCTCCACAAGACGCTTCAGATTCTGATCTGTTATTTGACCGCCTCGATTTAACTCTTTGAAGAGTAGGCTATTTCCCCTTATCAACAGAATCTCATATGATTCTATTGGATTGTTTCCCGAGATGTCGAAAGCATTTATCGGGCTGCTCACCCTGCCGTGCGCAAGGAACTCCCCTAAGGACATAGCACCTCTTTGCTTGTCACCATAGAATGCGAATTGTTCGGGCCATCTCCTTATGACAATCTTTCTGCTCGCAATGAATGACGTATCACCTCCGCTTATTGTGTAGACACTTAAATGTGCAACACCCGCAAGCTGCACATTATATAGGAACTGACATGATGAGTCGCCTTTTGAGACAAGACCATTATCGACCGTGACGTACATATTGCGGCAGTCGACACCTTCGGCGATCACCGTTAGTCTGTTATCCAAACCAGGATACGCCTCTGGATGCCCAACCTCAATTGCAATAGATTGAGCTTTCCCGGTGGTCGCTGCAAGCATCAAGATTACAAATAACGGTTTCATGGGTGAGAATTGATCACAACGTTCCGGGCTACCCGACGGCAGGATGAGTTCGGTTAGGTTGATTCAAGGTTTTTGATTTCAAGGTTAGTTTTTTCATTTTCTATGTTTAAAGCCCTGCTGGTGAGTAGGTATTGTTAGCACGCGTTTTTTATTTTCTTTCTTCGCCATAAATTTTACCACTATCATCAAACTGAACTCCTGTAGATCCTAGAATGATATAGTTCTCATTTTCAGCTTTATTGATTTGCTCATATTCAATTCCGTTTTCATCTAAAAAACTGATTAGCTCATCTTTCATTTCAAAGGAATTTAAGATAATTTGAAAGTTATCAGAATCAACTTTGTATTCTTCGCAGCCTACTTTGTAATACTCATGACCCACAGCATTATCTATGATCTGGTATACCCAAAACATGTTTGTTGCAATTAACAAGATCAAGGTGATCCAAAACGAAATTTTCCAAGCTCTCATAGATTAGTTTTCAATGTGTGCTAACGTCCTGTGACATCCGTCGTATTCCATTACAGCCAGGTGTGATGTCTGACAACTAAATCTACAACTTTTGTCAGACACAGAGATCCAAATATGAAGGGTGTCACGTGTTAAGTGAGGGGCGAAACCAGAATATGTATTGTAAACAGCCAAATCTTCGATTCTTGCCTTGTTCTGGATTTTTCCGGTGGATGGTTTTTCCCTGCCTGTTAGGAGGGAATTTTAGAAGTTTAGGATCAGCGCCGACGGGTGAAGAGGGTAGGTAAGCACTGCAGGATTCTGAGGGTAGGATTCTGCCTTCTCAAATTAGGCCGGAAAAAAAGTCATGTCATGAGCCTCGCACTTAACGGTTTGGCTATGCGCAGTGCGGGATTGAAAAGCCGAAACTTTCAATCTGGCACAAACGGTAGCCAAAGCTGCGTTTTGTGTTTTTAAATTTATTCAATAAAAACGTCAAAGCGGAGCTTTGGCGGGCTAAAAGCACCGAGCTTTCGTTTATCTCGTCAGCCCGCATTGCGTATAGGTTTTGTTGGCAACTGGCTTTTTTCTATTTCATTGAATTTCAATCACATATGAGTTCATAGACTTAATTTTTGTCCCTTTTGCTCCTTGAAAAACATATAAGTCTGAAAACGCATATTTTTTCCCGTCTTGCATTTTCATAATTCCGCTTGCCGCTCCTTCTTTTCCATGAGACAATATTTGCTCAAGAACTAATTCGCTTACTTTTTCGGGTTTCATTTTTTCCAATTCCACAGTTAACTTTTCTTTCCCTTCGATTTTTTTGTCGCCAATTATATTCCAAACAATATCATCTGTTACGCTATCGACAATAAATTCAATGTTTCCTTTTGCAAAAGCAATATTAAAATCTTTTAGAAATTCCATTTTCGGTGAATTTCCACAATTCGGACTTGAGATAATTTTTGTCATTCCCTAAATGTTTGATTTCAGTTCGGTTTTTTAGCTTGTTGCCAACGTTCCGGGCTACCCGACGGCAGGATGACTGTGGATAGTCAGTACCTGGGAGTATTTATTTAAAGTTAAGGTTTTCATTTTCTATGTTTAATCCCCTGCTAGTGTGGTAGCTTTTGTTGTAGGCCGTTTTTTTGTTTTATGCGGTTGTATTTTCAGTTAGCGAATTATCTAAAATATTTCTATTCATTTTGAACCTGATCATTTGAGTAATAAAAAAGGAAATGGATAATGATACCCATAACCAAAATTCATACTTAAATGCCCAATAAATAAATGGGGTTGATACTATTAGCCATTCAAGAATAAATTTTTGCTTGAACCATTTGAAATTCCTTGTAAATAGAATAATATCTAATATTACGATAACTATATAAAATGCAAGCACAATTAGGATACCGTACAGAAAAAAACTCAGCAGGATAAAGAATATGTCATAGATTATTACTTCACTCCAGCTCCTTTCATTTTCAAGGCCAATTATTTTAAAAATTATTCCACTTAGGTAAGCAGAAATGTAGAACCCAACTATATGAACCCAATTACTAAAAATGATAGCAGAAATCTTACCCATAGTAAATTATGTTAGTGGCCTACAATGTTCCGGTGTATGTATCATCTGAAGCCTTGGCGAGGATGATAGCATACACTTTGTTATGCTACGTGTTTTTATTTATTATTTCTTTTATCAAGTTGGTAACTTCTATAGCATTGTCGAATACCATAAAGTGACTTCCGCCTTCAACTATAAATGTTGTATCGTTTCTCCAAGTTAAGACAACTCGATCTTTGTTGCCTATTATGTTGTTTAGTGTAAGATTACTGATTTTTGTTCTGGGTAATTCAGAAATTTTCTGAATTGACCAATCCATAATATCGGAATCATTTGATTTTATCATTTCACTTAATATTTTTCGACTCTCGGCTGATCCAGAGTTTAATACATTGGTGATAATATTATTAATGAAGGGGATTTTTATAGGAAGAATAAATTTGTTCAGCCTTAAGGAAAGTGCAATTCTAAACAGTAATTTCAAATCAGATTTATCTCTAAAGCTAGAGATCAAAATGACTGAAGTATTATTTATGATTTTAGAAATTTCTTGTGCAATTATGCCTCCGAATGAAAGACCAGCGACATAATCGAATTGACGTATACCATAGATGGATATTAATCTACGTGAATAGCTTTGAATTGATTCTTTTTTATTTGGCATTATCCATTTGACCATTATTTTTTCAATTCCTAAATTTCCGATATTAGAAAATGCTAGTTCATTTGCCCCTAAACCAGAGATGAAGAATATTCTACTCATTGAAATGACAATTATTTATGTAGCATAACGTTTCAGGCTATGCGGCGGTGACGACGAATGGAGTCACTGATCGTCATAGCCTTTGTTATAGGGTGTTTTTTAACTGGGTTTTTACAGCTAAAAATTCATTTTTATGTGAGAAGATAAATCTTTCTGAATAAGCTATTTGAAGTGAGTTCATATTTTCAACATTTTCTTCCTTGCATTTTTTATTCGGCATATACTTCTTATTGTAACCACTATTTGAAAGTAACTTTTCGCAGAATAAACAAAGAGTTAGTGAAGGTGAAATGGGCAAGTAAATTTCAATACCATAACTGTCTAACCCTAATGTGCCTCTTGTTTCACTTCTATCTGTAGTATTCTGTAATGTAACAGCTTTGTCTGAAATAAGAAATTCATTATTGCTTTCGCATAACATCCAGACCTTTTTCATTAGTATCTCGCTGATACTAGGTGATTGTTCTAACATTGAAAACCAGATTGATTTAGGGTCAATTTTGGGGATTTTGATATTTGCTTTTTTTTCCAGCTGTTCAGATAAAGCGTTAATTGAAATCTCAGTATGAAGAAGTTGTCCTTTTGTTCTTAAGTATTGTAATGCTATGAAAAATGACAATGTTCTTCTTTCTTCTTGAGTTAAATCTTCAATATTATTTGTTCGTATAACTTTTTCAATAATTGGTGCAGCAGAGTCCTCGGCTTGTTGCAATGCATATTCATAACTACCATTTCTACAGTTTTCAAATTGATCGTAGAAGTATTCTTCACTCGCAACTCTCTTTATAGCATGTTCTTTGATTTGATTTTGAACTTTATGTTTTTCTTTTTTATCATATGCCCAAATAAACTTTCTTTCTCGGCTTGAGAAATTCCTTAATAGAAATTGGGGAACGTAATGTTGATTTTTTACGTGATTATTCATTAGGCCTTATTGTATACCCTATAACGGCTTGGCTATGCGCAGTGCGGGATTGAAAAGCCGAAACTTTCAATCTGGCACAAACGGTAGCCAAAGCTGCGTTTTGTGTTTTTAAATTTATCCACCAAAAACGTCAAAGCGAAGCTTTGGCGGGCTAGAAGCACCGACCTTTCGTTTATTCCTTCAACCCGCATTGCGTATAGGTTTTGTTGTGCGTTCGTGTTTTTTATTCTTTAAATATCACTTGTAAGACTAAAGTCATTGGTGTTTTGTCCCCTTCATCATCCTGCTCCCAATAATAAAAGTCGTATCGTTTACTCTTGTTTTTATCTCCAAATTCAACTAAGTCGGGCAGCCCGAATGAAAGTCTTCCCCAAAATTCTTTAGTCTCTGTAATTCTCAATTTTCTTTTTTTCTCGTCTCTTACAAACAAGACAAATTTGCAATTAATGCAAGGTGTATCATCTCCATGTCTGACCGTCAATGTGTCGCCTACTTTTATTTTAGTTCGGTCTATTTCAATTTTCAAATCTTGCGAAATAGAATTGAACTTGGCTATTACAGAATCATTGTAGTAAACGTGCCAATAGTCCAAAGTGTCGCAGAACCCAATTAAAGGCAACACTAAAAGTCCGAGAGTGATTAATATCTTGTTCATTGTTCTTTTTTGCATGACGCACAACGGTTTAGCTATGCGCAGTGTCCCGAAGGGCATTGCGTATAGGTATTGTTGTGCCCCGTTTTTCATTTTAAAATTTTCTTGATTGAGGGTTCATCAAGCCGTAAGACTCTCAAAATCTGTGCGGCTCGAATTTTATTCTTCTTTTTGGCTCGGTCAAATTCATCCATCAGTCCTGTTGCATACAATCTCTCATTAACGGTCATTCCTCCAAGTCCAACAACACCCTGAACTTTTTCAATTATCAGCTCCTCTTGGATTTTACTGAGTATGTATTCGCAAGCATCATTTTCGTCTGTAAATGTTCTTGAGAAATGCTTTTCGCCACGTTCCCTGTAATAGACTTCATATTCAGCCTTGTACTTTCCTTTTTTGACAGACAATGCGATTTTTTCATTGTCGTCAGTCGAACCGAAAGGTCCGTGCAGATAATATCTGTCGTCAGATACGCCTAATTTTCTGAGTTCGCTATTTAGTTCTTCAATCGTCATTTTTTTCAAATGGGGCACAACGGTTTGCATACTCGCGTGGTGGCGTTTAGCCACCATGAACGTTGTATGCTTTGTTCCATGCAGGTTTTCTTTATTAATATTTTTGCCTTTTCTTGAATTTTAAATTTGTCAATTCGATTAGATAATTACAAGCATTATAAAATGCTCCATCATCTGGAGACCATTCGGAAACTACTCTGTATTTTTTTGTATCATTTCCTTCCATTATCCATTCTGACCCATCATTGCCAATTGAGGTTCTACCTAATTCCATATTCCAAAAATCACAATTGTTTATAAGTTTCTTGAAGTATTCCCAATGCTTCTTTTTTAACTTTTTAGACTTATCTATTTCTATTTCACCAGGTTCATATCCTCCTGCACCATTACATAATTTCCAGTATAATCTATATTCTTCATTATTCTTTTCGATTCGTATTGCAATTGGATTGTCAAAAGATCGTAACCATGTAAATCTGAAAACTTCTTTGTCTAATTGTTTATTAAACAAAAGTGGTTCTTCCATTGCATGTAAATGTTTGGAATACCAGTTTACTATAAAAGTGTCAAATTCATTTTCAATTGGAATATATTCTATTTGTGTTGTTGAATCATTTATTTGTGTGAATTTAATATCCTTTTCTGGAAATAATTCCAATGGAAAGTAGCTTTGTTTTTTATCAATTGGAATGTTCTTGTTGTTTACTTTGATTTCTGGATTTATGAAATTGTCTACCGATTGGCAGTAGATTATTTGAATTCCAAATATTAAGATTATTGTCAACGTAGCTTTCATTTTTTCTTTTTTACTTGCATGGAACGTCCTGTGACACCCGTCGTATTCCTCCACGACCAGGTGTGATGTCGGACAACTAAATCTACAACTTTTGCCAGATACAGAGATCCAAATATGAAGGGTGTCACGTGTTAAGTGAGGGGCGAAACCAGATTATTTATTGTAAACAGCCAAAACATCTAGTCCTGCCTTATCTTGGATTTTTCCGGCGGAAGTTTTTCCCTCCCCCTAAGAATTGAATTTTAGAAGTTTAGGATCAGCGCCGACGGATGAAGAGGGTAGGTTGATAGAGCAGGATTCTGAGGGTAGGATTCTACCTTTTTCATATGACGCCGGAAAAAAAGACATGTCACGAGCCTCGCACTTAACGGTTTGGGTATTTATGAAGGGCGGGTTTAGAAGCACTTCCGTTCAGCTAATATACATCTTTTGATAGAAATACCACCGCTGAAATTATAGACTTCAGCCCGCCTTTCATAAATACCTTGTTAGCGGTAGTTTTTTATGTTCGCAACTTAAACTTCATCAAACATAAATATACTGTCTATAAAGCTTGTTTAAATCTTGACGGATTTCATCTATCCTTTTTTCGTCTTTCTCGTCAGAAGCTGTTAAAAGTTCTTGTTCTTTTTGGGTGATTCTATGGCAAAGCTCTTTAAGGTTTTTGCAGAAATCTGCTGAGTGTACAAATGTCTCACTTTCATCTTCTACATTGAGTTTTCGAGCGGAAGAAACAGGCGAAATTTTATGCTCTTCATTGTAAGCAATTTGGCGTATTCTACGACTTTCGGTTTCTTCAATGGCTTGTGCCATAGCAGGCGTAATTTTATCCGCATACAAAATAGCTTTACCTTTTGCGTTTCGAGCCACACGACCAATCATTTGTATTAAAGCGTTTGCAGAACGTAAAAATCCTGCGTGATCGGCTTCCAAAATAGCAATTAAAGATGCTTCGGGAATGTCTAAGCCTTCACGCAACAAACTAATGCCAATCAATATATCAAATTCTCCTGCTCTTAAACCATTGATGATTTCGGTTCGCTCTGTTGTTTTAAAATCTGAATGTAAATACCGAACTCGGAAACCTTTATTGGCAATAAGTTCGTGAAGGTTTTCTGCAGCAACTTTGGTAAGCGTAGTAATCAATACACGATTTCCATCATCTACAGCAGTTTTAATTTCCTCTAATAAATTTTCAATTGTATTTTCTTTTGGTCGCACTTCTACAATTGGATCAAGCAATCCTGTAGGTCTTACGATTTGCTCTACAACACGATCTTTTGAAACATTCAATTCATAATCGCCTGGTGTTGCAGACACAAAAATGGTTTGCGGTTTTATTTTTACAAATTCTTCAAAACTCAACGGATGATTATGTTTTGAGGATGGTAATCGAAAACCATAATCAATCAGCGTATCTTTTCGTGCTTGGTCACCTTTAAACATTGCCGAAATCTGTGGGATCATCACATGGGATTCATCAATAAATAGCAATCCGTCTTTCGGTAGATAATCCATTAACGTAATGGGTGGCAACTTGGGGTCACGACCACTAAAATAACTGGCGTAATTTTCCATTCCGGAGCAATAACCAACAGTTCGAAGCATTTCTACATCATTAGTAATTCGCTCATACAATCGGTCGGCTTCCTCTAATCGGTTTTCACGATTCAGTTGTGCAACTTGTTCTTCCATCTCTACAAAAATTTTGTCTGCTGCATCTGAAGCCTGAATTTTTGAAGGTGCAAATAAAGTTTTAGGTGAAACAAAATATTCTGAAATAGCTTCAATGGTATTACCCGATGCTGAATCGATAAACTGCAAAGTGTCAATTAATCCGTTATTTATAGTCAACAGAACAGCTTTGTATTCTGAATCAGCGGGAAAAATAGCAACAGTATTTTCATGAATGCGATAGGTGCCTCGTTTCAAACTTCGTTCTGTTCGTTCATATTGCAGTTGTGCCAAATCTTGTTCCAAATTATCTATTTGAATAGCCTTACCCACGAATAAATGGACTTGTAAAGCCCGATAATCATCGGGATCGCCCAATCCATAAATTGATGAAACGGAAGCTACCACAATGGTGTCTTTTCGTTCAATTAGGGATTTGGTTGTCGAAAGTCGTAACCGCTCTAATTGTTCGTTTATGGAAGAATCTTTTTCAATAAATCGGTCGCTTCCCGGTAGGTACATTTCAGGTTGAAAATAGTCGTAATACGAAACAAAAAATTCAACCGCATTTTCAGGAAACAATTGTTTCATTTCTTCATAAAGTTGTGCAGTTAGCGTTTTGTTTGGAGCAAGAATGAGTGTAGGACGCTTCATTCGATGGATGATGTTTGCCATCGTAAATGTTTTGCCCGAACCTGTAATTCCTTTTAATGTTTGATGTGTTGCTCCTTGTTCGATTCCTGAAATTAATTCTGCAATTGCCATAGGTTGGTCGCCTGCGGGAATGTTTTTGGAATGTAAAATGAAAACGCCTGTTGACATAGCTTTTTAGGTATGATTAGTTTAAATAAAATTTGTTTGGTTCAATGGGTTTTGGAATGTCTTTTTCGCCCAATAATTGTCGGATATTGATTTCAATTGTTCTGGACAAAGCCGTCATTGGCGTATCTGTCGGATAATTATTAAACGGATCTTGAAGTTGATGAGCCATTTTCTGTAAAAAGAAAAACACCATTGAAATAGATACTAAAATGATAATTTGTAAAATTAAATTGAGTTGAAGCGAAGATAAACTTAGGAAAATCACAAACAAGTAAATGGCAACATTTAAGGTTTGTCCATACATTGGCGGAAAAACGGTATTTTTAATTCGTTCACATTTTCCCATAGAAGCGACCAATCTCGTTAAAGTTTCCTCGAATTGTGTTCTTGCAAATTCATCAAATTTATTGTTTTGATACAATTCTCTAACCTTTTTCGTTTGCAGTTGATTAATAGCTAACGGGATATTGGATTGTGTTTTGATTTTTTCTAAATCTTCATCATCTAATAGATGTTCCAAACTTTTTAAAACGTCCTGTTTTCTTAATGATTTGTCCAATGCATAACACCAAGCAATTTGGTAATGAGAAATCTTGCGCAAAAGTGCATCCTCTTGGTTCAAATACAATTGCAATTGCAAAACCAAAGAACGACTGTCATTGACAATTGCTCCCCAAATGGTGCGAGCTTCCCACCATCTGTTGTACGATTGATTAATTTTGTAAGACAACAATATGGAAATCGCAATTCCTAATGTAGTTGCAATTCCAATTGGTATTTCAGGTAAGAAATCAGGAAAATATTTTGGTGCTAAACCAAAAATAAGCCCCAATACAATCACAATTAATAATGGAACTTTAATTTGATTAAACAAAAATTGAATTGGAATTTTTCGGTTTATTATCATTGGATGTTTTTAATTTCTCGGGTTGTCTTTTAAAATTACCGCTAACTAGTTTATACCCGCTACAATATAGCGGGTTACATGACGATCGGCATGTATTGCGAAATAAAGTTTCGGGTTACATGCCATCGAGGATGTCCTCAATCGGACTTCTGATATTTCCAAGCGATGATTCACTAATATGTGTATAAATCATGGTCGTCTTAGGGCTACTGTGTCCCAAGATAGTCTGAATATAACGAAGATCCGTCCCCGATTCCAGCAAATGCGTGGCAAACGAATGCCTGAGGGTATGCAAAGTGCCCTTTTTCCTGATTCTGGCCCTTTTCATAGCCTGCTTCAGTACCTGCTGAGCACTCCGGGAAGAATACTTGCCGCCATACTTACCCTCAAACAAGTATTCCTTCGGGTGATATGCCTGATAATAGTCCCGGGCATGCTTCAGCAGTCCATCACCTATTGGAACCATTCTATCCTTAAGGCCTTTTCCTTCCCTGACAAATAACATCTTTCGTTGACCATCAATATCCTTGATTTTCAAAGCAATTAATTCTCCAATCCGCAACCCTGTGCCATACAGCAGACTCAGCATAAATCGATGCTTAAGGTTGGTCGTCTTACCGATGATCTCCATGACTTCCCTTTTTGAAAAGACCCCGGGAAGTTTATGCCGCCTTATTGGCCTTTCTATGTCATCAAGGTTAATGGGCACTTCTAATACATGTAACATTATCTTGATCGCATTGATCCATTGGTTTTGATGCGAAAAAGAGACTTTCTTTTCATGTACCAGCTTGATGTTGTATTCCTGAATAGCGCCCATATCCATCATCGAAAAGTCAGTTACCCTGGCTTCACTCATGTGCTTTTTCAACATGGATGAGTAACTCTTAATGGTAGCCGGAGCATATCGCCTTTGCTCCATATATAAATTCATTCGATTTATCTGACCTAAAGCCGTGATGTATTCTTCGTTATCAACCTTCAAAGATTTATCAGGTACTTTTTGCTTTGGATTAGATTTCTTTAACCGAATATTGCTCATATCCACCCACACCACACCCCGACAATGCTTGATCAGTCGCCTGATACTATCAGGAATATCCGGCAAATAAAAGCACGAATGCGTGGCAGACCATTTAATTCCCTCCAATCGCTCAAGATGCTCTTTGATCTTTAAGCCATACTCCCCGCGAATACCCAGCTGAGCATTTTCGCGATGGTACATGCGGAATAGGTGCAGCGATCCATCCGACCGAGAGACCGATTGATTTGTTTCCATCCTGGTGAAGATTTAGGCAAATAGAAAATTAGGGGATTTTAAACAAAGAATGGACCGGAGGTGACTTTTTAATTAAGGCCCTTATAATATGTAAAGAAAAGTCTGTGTTGCAATTCCAGCAACTTTTAGTCGATAACCAAGGTTAGCAGATAGTGGAGATATGATTGATGAGAAAGTGAAACTCAATAAGCCTGAATCAACACATCAGTCGGAATATTCAGCTTTTCATGAAGCTGACGGATCATGTCCAGGGTAAGCTTTCTTCTCCTGTTTAATATTTCACTGGCACGGCTCTTAAGCCCGACTACTGAAGCCAGGTCTGTTTGCGTATAGCCCATTTGCTCCATTCTGAACTTAATGGCTTCAATGGGGTCAGGAAGATCGACGGGAAAATGTTCCTTTTCGTACAAGTCTATCAGCATACCCAATACCTCAAGTTCATCTCCCTCCTGGGAACCACGCTTAGCATCAAAGATCTCTTCCAGGCGATCCAATGCTTCCAGGTAATCCTTTTTAGTCTTTATAAGTTTTAGCCGCATGAGTTAAATATTGGATGCATCGATTTTATCATATTGTTTGTGTGTCCCGATAAAGCGGATCCACATAATCTGGTAAGCATAATTAATCTTTACAATGAGTCTGTAATGATTGCCTTTAATATTAAAGACGATCCTGTTTCTGCCAATGATACTTGCACTTGGGTACTCATTTATTATTTCATTTGAGTTTTTCCATCGGGCCTTTTCAGCTTCGTGGTACCACGACTTTAACGCTTGCTCACAATCAGGGTACTTGCTCCAGAAGTCCCGAAGTACCTTTTTTGCAATAACTCTCAAACAACAGATTTTAACAAAGATAGGCAAAAGTTCCCAAAATGGGAACATCCATAGTAATTTTATAAATTGCTCCCGCTGTACAGCGGGATTGGAGTGCTTGTCCGCATGCTTGTCCAGAGGCCGAAGTGCTATGGAATGCAGATGCTCCAACGACACTTTGCACCAGGATAGATTATTGAGTAAGAGAAGGAGATGCAGGAGCAAACTATATTCCTACACATCGGGATCGGCGCGTGAGACAGAGATGCAGGAGCAAACTCCTTGCATCGGCTTTTTCGCGAGTGCCGTTGTTGGAGTTTGCTCCAACGACTTGTGTTCCAGGGTAGAATTTATTTTCATCCCGGTTGAGTTTTCTGGTAAATAGAAAATAAAGGGATTTGCAGTAAAACCGTATCCAACAGGAGGAATGCTACATCCCCCGCACATACGGCTTAGCATCCAACCCGGAAAACCGCCCCTTCTGAAACTGCAGATACCCGGCCATCGCGATCATACCGGCATTGTCCGTACAATACTGCATCGCGGGAATGTAAAGATTCCATCCACGCGCTTCCCCGAGTACTCCCAGTGCCCTGCGCAAACCGGAATTGGCCGCAACACCACCGGCAACGGCGATCTCGCTGATATGATGTTCCTCTGCCGCCTGCATGATCTTGCGCGAAAGAATCTCCACCAACGTATGCTGGATACTCGCACAGATATCGTTCATGTTGTTTGCCACAAACGCAGGATCTTTCTTCTTTTCATCCCGAAGGAAATACATGATGGCCGTTTTCACCCCACTGAAACTAAAATCCAACCCATCAATCTGGGGGATGGGAAACGGAAAACGAGCATCGCCGAGTGAAGCATACTTGTCGATGATCGGCCCGGCAGGATAGGGCAGACCCAATAGTTTTCCGGATTTGTCAAATGCTTCCCCCACGGCATCATCCAGGGTCTGGCCGAGTACCTCAAAAGTATCCTCATCCTTCACCAAAACGATTTGCGTATGCCCACCGGAAACCGTCAGGCAGAGAAACGGAAAAACCGGGACAGGATCATCAATAAAATGCGACAAGACATGCGCACGCATGTGATTGATCGAAATCAACGGAATCTGCAAACTGAGCGCAAGCCCCTTCGCATAACTCAACCCCACCGTCAGCGACCCCATCAGCCCGGGTCCGGCGGTACAGGCGATCGCATCCAGTTGATCCGGCTGAATACCAGCTTTATCTAGTGCAGCATCTACCACAAGGGCAATATTTTCCTGGTGCATCCTAGACGCCACCTCAGGCACAATGCCTCCATACTTCGCATGGATAGCCTGGCTGGCGATGATATTACTCAACACGACGCCATCTTTCATCACCGCCGCTGAAGTATCGTCACACGAAGACTCAATCGCCAGTATACAAGCCTGCGCTTTTTCCATGCGGCAAAAATAGGACTATTCCTACTACAGGCCACTGAGATTTATTGGTGCCTGGAAACAGAGATGCAGGAGCAAACTCCTTCCCGACACATCGGGATCGGCGTTGTCGAGTGTGCTCCCGCTGTACAGTGGGATCGGAGAGCTTGTCCGCCGGCTTGTCCAGAGGCCGAAGTGCCTTGGAAGGCGGATGCTCCAACGACTCAGCATCCAACAGTATGAGCATGTGGAAACAGGGATGCTGGAAGCACTCCTTTTCGTCCACAGCAGATTCCTCGCTACGCTCGGAATGACAATCGGTTTTTTATAGAGGGGAGAGAAAGGCGGTGGCACTGCCACCGCCTTTCTCTCTCCGTACCCACCAACGCTACGTCATTCCGACTGAAAGGAGGAATCTACTTTTCTGTATCCAGGGCAGATATGATAGTCAAGCTGGAGTTTGTTTCTTTTCTCCAGTTCCCTTCCCGACACATCGGCATCAGCACTAGAGACAGTGGCGCAGGAGCAAACTCCTGCATCGGCGTT
>JAUIFC010000094.1 GCA_030429455.1 Bacteroidia bacterium
CAAGAATACCAAAGCCTTATCAATATCATTCAATTCTTTCACAGCGGCGTACATCAACTTCAAATTCTGTTCTGTAGTATCGTCATAAACATCTGCTTCAATTTTAAAACCTATAGCATCTATGTCTTGAGTTTTTACCTTTCTTTTTTGTTTTCTGTACAATGTAATTGCCGTATTCAAAGCAACACGATACATCCATGTGGAGAATTTTGAGTCTCCACGAAATTTTGGATAAGCCTTCCATAGCTGCACCGTTATATCTTGAAACAAGTCTTTGTGCTGCGCATCATTATCCGCGTACATACGACAAATTTTATGCACAATATTTTGGTGCTTGTCTAATAAATTTACAAAACTCTGTTCTAATTCAGATCTCACAGCAGTAATCGATTGACTCATTAGTAGGCTAAATGTCTACAATGTTACAATTTAAAAGAATAAATATTAAGTTTATTTAATATAAAGCATATTATATAGTTCGATTTTTCCCACAGGGGTTTTGGCAATACTTCAAAATAGATTTTCAAAAGCTTATGCTGTTCATAAGGTGTTCATAATATATTATTTAACAAAAATAATTCTATACGAATTTATGTAGTTTTATATTCCTAACAATCAAAGCTTAATTGCTATGAAAACACGATCTGAATACCTTACTGAAATAAGACCGACTATTGCTGGAGCTCGAGTAACAACTTTAACCTCTAGCGAAGAGAGTTTTCAAAACAACACTCTTCGTCCAATAGCAAAACTCCAAAATGATATTCTTCTAGAAATTTTCAAAGACTATATTAAGAAACGAAAAAACGTTTACCATACCTTATCGCATCAAAAGCAAGCAGATTATATCGAACATGCGATAAAACATGATAGTAAGCTTAGAAACATGATAAAAGGCGTTTTCTTAGGTCATTTTACAATAGATGAATATTTCAAATACCAGAACGACAGCAGGGCTTTAAACAAACGCATCACCAACCTAACTATTGAAAGGTTAAAAAGTCAAATGCAATACTTTGATAAGGCGTTTGCAAGTTGAATATTAATTATTATAACTATAATAATTTTCAATAATATTTCAAACTGTTTGTATCTCATTTAAAAATTGATTTAAAATATAATGTTTTGTTTATAAACAACTTACAAGAAAAAATAGAGCTTTTTAGCTTTTGAGTTAAAAAAATAATTGATACAAATTATATTTTTTAGTTGCCTTAACATCAAAAATTGAAAGTTTTATAATATATTTGGTTTATTGTATAAGGCAGTTTTGATTAACTAAAATCTCAAATAAAAATTACATGGATAAAAACACTTACACTCTGATAGAAGATGCAAGTATATTAGCAAACTTATTCAACGATTATAAAGATAGATTTGAAGAAAAAAGCTTTAAAGAGCTAAAGTTAAGGTTTGAAAATAATTTTAAAGTTTTAAAATGCGACAACAATAACGTTATCAGCCTTATGCAATTTATACCAAGACGGGCTAAAAGAGTTAAACTTGAAGACTTCTACGAACATGAAATAGTCAATGAAGTGCAAGAACCTGTCATGGAAGAAGAAGAAAACGCATCGGACAACAGCACAGAAAATACAAATGTTGAAAAATCTATAGATAATCCTACAATAATGAATAATCATAACGATAGAGTTGAAGAAGAAACTACGACCAATACTCATGAGGAAGAAAGTACTACAAATACATTAAATTTTGATGATTCTAATACTGAAAAAAATGAACGACGAAAAAGAGTTGCAATTCTTCTTAAAATAGCTTCAATTAATGTAGACCCTACGCTTTTAGACAGAATAGTGGAAGCTGTTGAAATGGATTTGAAATATGGAAAAGCAGATGTCAATTCATTTCTTCCTGAAATTCTTAAATTTGTTGAGAAGGGAAAAAATCTTTAATCGCTTTTCACATCAACCCCACTTTGTCAATAAGCATGCATCAAAATGCAGTGATATTTTGACTTAGCATCTTTACAACATTAGCCTAAGAATGTATTGAATCATATCTTAGGCTTTTTTCATCATTAAATATTCTTAAAGGAGGAGCATTCTAAGACTTTTCTGCTTTGAATAAATCAAAAATTTGATGTTTAAAAAATTTTGTTTCAAATCTTATCATTGAAATTAAACGATACAATCTACTCATATTTATTTTTAAGTCTAGAATAAAATCAATCGTGTTTCTCTTTCACCTCTTCGTCTCTATATTTACAACAATGGTGAATAGATTCATAAGCCTCGTCTGTAGCTGTAATCATTCGATTATCATGACCAGCCTCGGCAATTTTTTTAGAGATGTTCTGCACATTCGTTTTTCTTTCATCAAAAATTAAACTCAATTGATGCGTTTCTATGCTCCAAACTGCAGATTTTACACCTTTTGTTCCAAGGGCTGCTTTTTCAATTCGCACTTTGCACATGCCACAAACACCATCGACTTCGATAATTGTTTTAGCGTTTTTGTTTTGAGCAAAAGTCGCTACTCCTAATAAGAGTACTATTCCTGTTATTATGGTTTTCATTGTTATTGTTTTTTAGGTTTATTTATTTTAAATCTTAAACCAGCGTAATACTGGTATCCAAAAATCGGTCCATATACTAAGTTACTATCAAAAAACGAATCGAAGGGATTTTGGGAATTCACTATGGGATTTGGCTGTCTTACATCTGTCATATTTTCACCACCAACATAAATTTCAAATTTGTCTGAAAATACTTTTGTAACCTGAGCATTTAAAGTGCCTACAGTAGGTGATTCTTCAGGCAATTGAAATTCGGCTGGACTCAAGTCTGTACTTGGAAAGCGTTGCTCGCTTAACCAATTATAGGTGATATCAAATTTCCACAGAGAACCATTTTCTTTTCTCAAAGTCGAATATCCCAGATTTAAAAAAACACGGTGTCTAGGCAATAGAGGTTTTTGAAATCGACCATCCACGTAATCTGTTTGAACATCAAAATGTTTGTAAGCAAATCTCAAATCGACTCTTTCCAAAAGTTCATAATTCAATTCCATTTGAAATACATTAGAAAAACTTTGCCCGTCCAAATTGTAAAACCTTATCTGTGTGGAATCTTCCCAATCGACTACCACTTGATTTTGAAAATCTGTTCGGTAAAAATCGAAAGTAATGTCTCCTGTTTTACCAAACAAATTGAAGCCTTGCAAATAACTAATACCGTAGTTCCAAGCAATTTCAGGGTCTAAACCATAGATCTTGCCATTGGTATTAAGAATATTAATTTGTCTTGAACTCGCGAATAAATTATGATATTCTGCAAATATATTTGCTGCCCGTTTGCCTCTACCAAACGACACTCTCCAAGCCGACTTTGCCCAAGGCGTATACCTTAAATGAAACCTTGGTGTGAGAAAAAATCCTAATCTATTGTGTTGGTCAAATCTTAATCCTGCCGTTAATGTCAGATTGCTCAAATTATCAAATGCATACTCAAAAAATCCGCCAACAGAATTGTCCCTTCTAAAGTAATCCGTATCATCTACCAACTCATCAAAACTATCGTACATAAATGAAATTCCAGTTTTTATTTTATGCCTAGAATTTGAAATGATGGAATTGTAGATCAAATTGGAATACAAACTCGTATGCCGAATTTCATGCACTCTAAAACCAAAATAGGAATTTTGATCATGGTAACTAAAATCTGCTTGAATACCCAGACTTTGGTAAGGAATTTCTGGATTTACATAGCCTAGTTTGAATGATGTTTCAAAGCGTTCTGTGTCCGATTCACTGCCCCAGTGATTTGTTGTGAATTTATCAATATCTGGATCAAAGTCTAGTTGACCGGATTGCATTTTGTCATTTAAATATTTTACATTAATAAAGGAAATGATACCATTTTCCAAATCTGAATATTGCCAGCGGTTTAAAACATTAATTTGCTGTTTAAGGGGTAAATCTAAAAATCCATCCTTATTTCTATCAAATTTTTCCGCCCGTTGGTTTCCATGAATATACAATCCTGTGTGCCATTTATCGGAAACCTTGGTATTCAAATGCGTATTCAATTCTATTCTGCCGTTTATTCCAGCAAACGCATTTACAAAAAGTGGATAGTCTAACGAGGGTTTTTGAAGCTCAGCGTTAATTTGCCCCGTAATACTCTCAAATCCATTGACAACGCTTCCAGCTCCTTTTGTAATCTGTAAGCTTTCAACCCAAGTTCCTGGAATAAAACTTAATCCATTGGTCTGAATAGCACCTCTTATCGAAGGAACATTTTCTGTTGTAATCAAAATATATGGAGAGTCTAACCCTAGCATCTTCACCTGTTTAGTCCCCGTAATGGCATCCGAAAAATTCACATCTATCGAAGGATTTGTTTCAAAACTTTCTGATAAATTACAACAAGCGGCCTTCAGTAATTCGTCACTAGAGACATTGATGACGTTTTTAGAATTTAAAAAGGAACGGGATGTACTTTGTTTCCGGGTCGAAATATTAACTTCTTCCAAATTAGATTCTGGTTCTAGGAAATGTTTGATGTAAGAAGCATCGGTAATGGTCAAAGTATCTGCCATATAGCCGACGTAGCTGATGATAAGTTGTTTAAAATCTGGACGATAAGGTATGGAAAACTTTCCATCTTCATTACTTATTCTGCCAATATTGTGATTTTGCCAATAGACATTCGCACCATAAATCGGCTGCTCTTTGCCGCTGACGAGCTCTAAGATTTCTCCCTTTATTTCATCTTGGGAAAATGATAAAAATGAAGAAAATAGAAATATAAAAATTAGTGGTTTTTTCAAAATATAAAGCATTGATTTTTAGCTTAATAAAAATTTAGATAATAAAATCTAACAGATTAAAACACTAAAAATCAAATCAAGTAAACCTCTCCGAGTCTATAAATTGGCTGTATTAAAGGAGGTGGTCTATAGGAAAAATAGGATGGTTTTATATTTCTTAAATATTCAACTGTTGAATTATCAGAAACATATAATTGTGGTAAATCAATTTGGTATAAAGATGCAAATTCGTGTGAATATTTCTCAAATTGAAGTTGATCAATTCCTTCAAAAACCAGTTGTTCGTCATCACAGCAATCCCTTTTAAATAAATCGCAACACGTTTTCTTTTTGGCCTTAATCAGTTTTTTACAGCCTTCGTTTTCCTTATATATACTTGTTTCAACTAACTTTTTATTACAATAATGTTTATGTAAAGTGATAGTCGTTGTAGAATACAATACTACAAACGCAAGAAGAAACGAAAATATTTGGTGTAAAACTTTCATTTGACTGCAAATGTATAAACAAAGAATAAAACTAAGCGTGGATTAGCAATTTTTTAAAATCATATTCCAAAATACGTTAACATTTAGAACATGAAATCAATTTTAAATTGCAATTTTGAAAAGAGTAAATGGAAAAATAATTTTAAATAAAAAATAGAATTAATGTCAAGAATTTTAATTGTTGAAGACGAAGGTGCCATACGAAGAGTACTTGTTAAAATACTAAAACAAGAAAACGAAGATTATCAAATTGAAGAAGCTGTAGACGGCGTAGAAGCTGTTGATAAAATAAAAAATCTAGAGTTGGACTTGGTACTTTGCGATATTAAAATGCCAAAAATGGATGGTGTTGAAGTCCTTAACCATGTAAAAAACATAAAGCCCGAACTTCCAATTGTAATGATTTCAGGACATGGAGATTTGGACACTGCTGTGGATACCATGAGAAAAGGCGCGTTTGATTACATCTCCAAACCACCAGATTTAAACCGACTTTTACAAACGGTGAGAATTGCTTTAGACCATAATTCACTGGCCACAGAAAACAGAACACTTAAGAAAAAAGTAAGTAAAAAATATACCATGATTGGAGAATCTCCAGCGATGAATACAATAAAGGAGATGATCGATAAAGTCGCACCGACGGAGGCTAGAGTTTTAATTACTGGCGGAAATGGAACAGGAAAAGAACTCGTAGCACATTGGGTGCATGAAAAAAGCGAAAGATGTAAAGCTCCTCTGATTGAAGTAAATTGCGCAGCCATCCCTTCAGAACTAATTGAAAGTGAATTGTTTGGACATCTTAAAGGTGCATTTACATCTGCTAACAAAAATAGAGCTGGCAAATTTGAAGCGGCAAATGGTGGGACGTTATTCTTAGACGAAATTGGAGACATGAGCCTTCCTGCGCAAGCTAAGGTTTTAAGAGCACTTCAAGAAAATAAGATACAACGTGTTGGAAGTGATAAAGACATCAAGGTAGATGTAAGGGTTGTCGCTGCTACAAACAAAGACTTAAAAGAGGAAATAAAACAAAAGAGATTCCGTGAAGATTTATACCATAGACTTGCAGTAATCATGATTAAAGTCCCGTCATTGAATGAAAGGATTGAGGACATTCCGTTATTGGTTAATCATTTTCTAAAACAAATCGCTTCTGAACAAGGCACATCGCCAAAACAAATTGACGACGAAGCCATAAAAATCTTACAGAATTATAATTGGACAGGTAACATTAGAGAACTAAGGAATGTTGTAGAGCGCCTCACCATTTTAGGTGGACAACCCATTTCTTCCGATGACGTAAAAACATATGCGCAGAAGTAAATAGTCATTCATTGCTAGGCTTTAAAAAAACAACTTCTTAAATATAGTTAACTCCTCAAAATAAAATTTGACTAAGCTTAGTGTATTATTTGCTAAAAATTAAATTTGCAGCATGAAATTTTTGGACGAAATAAACAGAAGACGAACGTTTGGCATTGTCTCTCACCCAGATGCTGGAAAAACAACATTAACTGAAAAATTATTACTTTTTGGTGGAGCTATTCAAGAAGCGGGTGCCGTAAAATCGAATAAAATAAAGAAAGGCGCAACGAGCGACTTTATGGAAATCGAGCGTCAAAGGGGTATTTCTGTCGCCACTTCTGTGCTAGGATTTGAATATCGCGAAAACAAAATAAACATCTTAGACACACCAGGTCACAAAGATTTTGCTGAAGATACTTTTAGAACTTTAACAGCGGTTGATAGCGTAATTGTAGTTGTGGATGTTGCCAAAGGTGTCGAAGAACAGACAGAAAAACTTGTCAAAGTTTGTCGAATGCGAAATATTCCAATGATTGTTTTTATAAACAAACTGGATCGGGAAGGAAAAGATGCTTTTGAACTTTTAGATGAAATTGAACAAAAATTAGAGCTAAAAGTCACGCCCTTAAGTTTCCCGATTGGAATGGGCTACGACTTTAAAGGGATTTATAATATTTACGAAAAAAATATCAATCTATTTACAGGCGATCCAAGAAAAGATATTGAAGATACCATAGAAATTAATGATTTAGCCACCCCAGAACTAGACCAACTTATTGGAGATATTTCCGCAGAAACATTGCGAGAAGAAATAGATTTAGTCGAAGGTGTTTATCCCGAATTTGACATAGATGCTTATAAAAACGGAAAACTTCAACCGGTATTTTTTGGTTCTGCTTTGAACAATTTCGGTGTAAGAGAACTCCTAGATTGTTTTGTTGATATTGCACCTTCTCCACGATCTAAAATGAGCGATACACGTGAGGTAAATCCAACTGAAGATAAATTTACAGGCTTTGTGTTTAAAATTCATGCCAATATGGATCCAAGACATAGAGACCGTTTGGCTTTTGTAAAAGTCGTTTCTGGACAGTTTGAAAGAAACAAACCTTACCTTCATGTTCGTTTGGACAAGTCCCTAAAATTTTCCAGCCCAAATGCCTTTTTTGCTGAAAAAAAACAAGTGGTAGACAAAATGTATCCTGGCGATATTGTTGGGCTACATGATACAGGAAATTTCAAAATTGGCGACACTTTAACCGAAGGAGAACCTTTGATGTATAAAGGAATTCCAAGCTTTTCACCCGAACATTTTAGATATATTAATAATGCCGACCCGATGAAGGCCAAACAATTAAACAAGGGAATCAGTCAGCTTATGGACGAAGGTGTTGCGCAGTTGTTTACTTTGGATTTAAATAACAGAAAAATCATAGGAACGGTTGGAGCGCTTCAATATGAAGTTATTCAATACCGACTAGAGCATGAATATGGCGCTAAATGTTCTTACGAAAATGTAAATGTGCATAAAGCTTGTTGGGTTGATGAAAACAACGCCAATCAAGAAGAACTTAAAGAGTTTAAACGTGTAAAAGCAAAATATTTAGCTAGAGACAAACAAAATCAGCTCGTTTTTTTAGCCGATTCTGCTTTTTCTCTTCAAATGACACAAAGCAAATACCCAAGTCTAAAATTTTATTTCACCTCTGAATTCTAAGCGCTATTGTTCTTGGTAGTTCAGTTTGCTTGAGTATTCTTTTTCGATATAAATCAGTTGGCCTTCGTCTGTAATACCTTCTATGTAAAGCGTTAAGGATTCCAAACCTGTATTTATAATATCAAATTCGAAATCTTCACCAGGATTCAAAGTGATGTTTGGAAACCAACCTACTGTACCTATAGATTGAAATACATCTGTGTTATAAAAAGTATATTCCGGGTTATAAAAAGCCTTGGAAGGTTCAAAACCATTTTTAACCTTCACCTGAGTGTAAGGCGAACTCAAAGGTTGGTTGCCAGCATTTGTAAACAATGGCGTTAATCGATAGGTTAATCTAATAAACCCATTTGCGCCTTGAAGTCCACCACCGTAGCCTGATTTGTCGATCACAATGTCTTCAAAGTCCGAAGTTCGACTACCAGCCAAAATACTAATGTCGTTAAGTAAAACTCCATTAAGGAAAATTGCTGGAGAATTACTTCCATTTAATGAAGTTCTGGATAAGTTTTCAATACTAAAGGAACTACCAACATCTCTTACTCTAAATCCTCTAAAGTTTAAATAATCAGACAATAAAGGATAATTATTGACGAAATCTTCATCGATTTTTACTTTGTTATCTGCAAAAGAATTGACATAGTTTTGCTCGAGACCTTTTTCTTTAGTTTCAGCTTTTATAATAACTTCATCAAGTAGTTCTCCATCTAAAAAACTGGAATACAACCTGTTGTTATCCATACTTAGTCGCACAGACCTTCGTTCTGAAATAGATGGCATGAAATATTTAGGACTTAAGTCATCATCTGTAAAATCGACTTTTGTATTTAGAAGTATCTTAGGTTTTTTAAACTTCTTGTTTTTAGTTACAAAAGAAAATTCTAATTGCTCTCCTGTAAATGGATACCTGTTATTTATTTTGAAAGTTTTGTTTTCAACTGTGTCTACTTTGAATACTTTTTCCCTGTTGTATATGGTATTGTAAAGTAACAAGGATTCGACATTATTAGGCACTTTACCATTGATACTTATCGTTTGACTCAGTCCATTTTGTCTTTCAAAATCCTGTTTTGGTAATGCATTAAAAATATTTTCCCAATCGTATTTGCTCCATCCTTGCGTTAAAAGCAACAAATCTAGGTTATAATCTTTTTCTCTATTAGGCGCTTTAAAATAGTAATTCCTGTCTTCTACATAACCATTTAAAAAAGGGTCTAAAAGAAATGTACTTATGATGTTCTTGTTCTTTTGATATGAAATTGTATTTTTTGGTAAAACAGACATGCTTAGATAAGAAGTTTCGTAAACTTCTGGCATATTTAATTTTAAAGAAATACTATCTGAACTTGTATTTCTAGTTTTAGTGAGTTTAAGATTTTCAGACTGATTGATGCTCTTACTTCTGTTGAAAATAAGACGTTCTGCAACTGGTCTGCCATTTTGTAGCAGTGTAAAGGTATTTACGCCATAAAACAGATAATCTTTGTCAATGGCTTTTGTCATTTTATAAACACCTTCTTCGTATTCAACAGGAAATGAAAACCTGTCTCCTTCTTTATGGACTACAATTTCTAAGTTTTGGCTGGAAATGGCGGTATCCTTTGGCAAATTGGAATATACGCTAACAATAGTTTGATTGGGCAACGTATTGGTAATGTTAAGCACGTGTCCAAATTCTTTAATGTCTGTTATTTCTTTTTCGATAACCTCATCATTTGGCAATCTTAGCTTTACTTTATAATTGTTTTTATTATTGGGTAAAACATTCACTACCGCATGCCCAAATTGATTGCTTTTAAAGGTACTGATCTCTTGATTATTTTCTAAAAGAATTGCATCAAATTGTACTCCTATCCCTTTCTGATTTATAAGTTTAAGGCCTAATCTGCTTTTGCAGTTTGTAACCAGATGTCCTCCTTCTGGCAGCAATTTTAAGTCATACGATGTTATCTTTTGTTTTTCAGTAGCACCTTTAGAGTCTAAAACTTCGAACTTTTGAATGTGTACATAATCCTCTTTAAAGTTTTTCATCCAATTGGTTTCGGCTTTCAAGTAGTAATTGCCATCAGAAAAAGTGGAATCGATTTCAACTTGCCCAAAAAATTTACCTTCTAATGCCAAAAGCAACTGCTTTTTAAGCATTTCGCCTTTTTCGTTATAAATTCTTAATTGAACATTTCGAACATCCTGACCCAATTTTTGATTTCTTCTATCATAAGCATAACCTTGAAACCATAAGTTTTCTCCTCTCAAGTAAGTGCTCTTATTTAAATGCAGATATAAAGATTCTCTGGACGAATTAAAGTACTCGTCATAGCGCTCTAATGTTTGTTGAAGTTCCTTATTCGTATTCTGACCAAAAGAAATTAAGGTAAAAAAAAGTGCGATAAATCGTAGATTTTTCATTTTCGTGTGTTAGCGAGTCGAAAATAATTTAATGGATTTTCCGATTGTAATAAGGTTTTCTTATTTATTAAATATTTAACCTCATGTTTAATCTATTGTTTTGCTATTGTTGTTCAATTCCTTCGTTTTCTGCTACATGGTCTTTTTTGACTTAAATCAAATCTCCAGTTTCTATAACACTTCAATGTCTGGAATAAATTCATCAAATCCTGTTTCCACCAAATCCAGATAATAAAAGTCATCTGGAGTTAAAGAAATATCGGACTCTCAATCGATGGCACCTACTAACTAAAACGCTTCAGATTTGAAGTTTGTATATTTTGGGGTATAGAAGGTTTTAGGTTTTGTGAATCCTTCTGGAATT
The DNA here is from genome assembly GCA_030429455.1 of Bacteroidia bacterium. Taxonomy (GTDB): domain Bacteria; phylum Bacteroidota; class Bacteroidia; order Flavobacteriales; family Flavobacteriaceae; genus Psychroflexus. The sequence goes on from JAUIFC010000094.1 coordinate 11,075, forward strand.
TCAATTTAAAAATTGAACCTATATCTTTGATTATTAATATCTTAAAAATAATTTAATAACTATTTAAAATCAAGCTCAATTCCATATTTCAACTGAAAAAGCCCAGAAAAATCTGAGCTTTCATCAATTAAAACCTTTAGAATTACTGTTGATTTTGGTTATCGGCAATATTGGAAAAATCCTTTTCGATGTAAATTAATTCTCCACTTTCCGTAATGCCTTCTATATATAGCGTTAACTCGTTTAAACCTGTGTCTACCAAATCCAAATAGTGTTCGCTGTTTGAAGTCAAGGTAATATTTGGCTCCCATCCAACAGTGCCCACCAACTGAAATGCTTCGGTATTGTAAAATGAGTATTCTGGATTGTAAAAGGTTTTTGGTGGGGTAAAGCCTTCTGTAATGTCTATTTTGGTGTAAGGATTGTTTATGGATTCGCCATTTGCGTCTGTAAATATTGGAGAAATTCGATACTTTAAGCGGATTACGCCACCGCCGCCTAACATACCAAGTCCTATTCCAGTTCTGTCAATTATAATTTCTTCATAGTCTGAAGTTCTTGTTCCTAGAAGTTGATAATAATTTGTCATCAAGATTCCATTTAGAAAAACTGCAGGAGAGTTGTTTCCAAGAAGGGAATTACGAGCTAAAAATCTAATGCCATTATCGTCTAAAACTAAACCGCGATAGGCTAAGTAATCTGCAAAAAACGGAAACGTATTTGCTAGATCCTCACTGACTTTTACTTTTTGACCAAAAAATGAATCTGTATAATTTTCTTGAACACCTATGTCTTCCGATTTGTCAACTTTTACAATAACCTCATCTAACATAACATTGTTTAAAAAATTAGAGTAAAGTTGATTGTTATTGGTTTCTAGCGACAAAGATCTTTGATTTTTTATTGAAGGTTGAAAAAAATCAGTATCTAATTCATCATCATAAAATGTAAACTTTGAGCCAACTGCAAGTCTTGGTTTCTTAAATTTTTCATTTTTAGTGAAGTAAGAGAACTCCATGGTTTCCCCGACAAAAGGATATCTGTTGTTTAAAACAATTGTATTTAGATAGATCGAATCTGTTTGAAAAACCCTTTCGTTGTTATAAATGGTGTTAAATAAGATCAAGGACTCCGCTTTATTAGGAATTCTTCCGTTAATGTCTATCATCTGCGTTATGCCGTCTTTACGCTCAAATGTCAAATTTGGAGCGTTATTAACTATATTATTCCAGTCGTATTTACTCCAACCTTGAGTAAGCAACAATAAGTCTAAGTTGTAATCTTTCTCTTTGTTTACATCCTTAAAATAATAACCTCTATCTTCTATAAATCCATTAACAAAAGGTTCGAGTAAAAAGGAACTTACAATATTTGTATTCTTTTGATATGAAATTGTTTTCTTAGGCAAAACTGAAATACTCATGTAAGCCTTATCCTTTAATTCTGGCATTTGCAATTTTAAAGTTATGCTGTCTTTACTTGTATTTCTATAATCTGAAATTGCTACATCTTCCTCAGCATCAATCACATTACCTCTGTTAAACAAAAGGCGTTCTGCTATAGGCGTTCCGTTAAGCATTAGGGTTAACGTATTTACGCCCTTAAACAAATATTCTCTATCTATCGTTCTTGTTATACTGCTGTTATCTTTTGACAATTCTACTGGAAAAGAAAACCGATCGCCTTCTTTATGAATTACCAATTCAAAATTTTGTGAAGCATAATTGTAGTCATCTGGCAGGTTTGAAGATACTGTTACAATTGCATGCTCTTTTCTAGAATTGCTAACAATTAGCGTTTGTCCGTAATTTTTTATATCTGTAATGGGTTGTTCCAAAACCTTATCATTTGGCAGAAAAACTTTTAGTTTGTATTCTGCATTAGTTTTTGGAGTAATGTTAAGCGCTGCATGTCCAAAACGATTGCTTTCCGTATCGTTAATCAGAACTCCATTCTCCAATAAACTCGCCTTATACCTAACACCTAAACCATTATGATTTAGGAGTTTAATTCCTATTTTACCTTTAATACCTCTCACTAAATGACCACCTTCTGGAAAAATTTGTAAGTCGCAAGAGAGATTTTTCTGTGTATGTGTAGCAGGTTTAGAATTTAAGACTTCGAACTTTTGCACATGGACATAATCTTCTTCAAAATTCTTCATCCAATTTGTTTCTGCTTTTAGATAATATTCGCCGTCTGCGAAGTTCTCATCTATTTCAAATTGCCCAAAAAACTTACCGTCTATCGCGAGTAGCAATTGCTTATCGATCATCTTGCCTTTATTGTTGTACAAACGCAATTCGACATTTCTAACCTCTTGACTCAATTTTTGGTTCCGCCTATCGTAGGCATAACCTTGATACCATAAATTTTCGCCACGTAAATAACTGCTTTTATTCAAATGCAGGTAAATCGATTCTCGAGGCATTTTAAAATACTCGTCATAACTATTTAGAGTTTTCTCTAATGAAGGGGCCGCTTTCTGACTAAAACATGTCGTCGAAATAAATATGAAAAGAATAATGTAATACTTCATGTTAGTTTGTTTTTAATTCCAATAGAATTTTACAAAAAACATGCCGATTGTATTATTCTAAAAAATACATTGAAAATTCGAATAAAAATTAAAAAATAAAGGATTAAATTACAATAATTCCCAATTATTTTAAACATTGTTGAACAATATCGTCAATCAATGATTTAAGTCTACTTGCGGATTGAAAAATCAAACTAACAGTTTAGCTTCGGTATTCTACAGTCTGGTTAATATTTTTTTTTAACTGAAGATAGAAGAGGCATATTTGTAAAAAAAAGAGATGAAAAAAAATAAACTCCTTAAAACCATTATTAATCTCATTGTTATTTCAATTCTAATATCATTGTTTATAAGACTTATAAACTTTATGGGCAACGATTACAGGGTTGACATTTTGCTAAATATCGAACAATTTCTAATTAGTTTTTCGTATGCCCTTTTAATTACTCTTGCCAATGTTATTGGATTTGACATTCTTTACAGGTACTATTCATGGGAAAAAGATGCCAAGAAATTGGTGTTTATCGGTGTTATTGGCTCTGTGTTATGGTCTACAGCAGGTTTTTTTGTTGCTCGGTATTTTCATTTGGTACATATTGAAGGCTATTCGTTTCAAGAGTTTATTGACAAAGAAAACTTTATGACGTATTTGTTTTCCATTATGATTGCATTTATCGTCACTTTAATTTTCCATGTCTTTTATTTTTATAAAGCCTTACAAGACGTAAAATTAAAAGAACAAACATTCGAATCGAAATCCAATTCTGCAAAATTTGATGCTTTAAAAAATCAATTAGACCCACACTTTTTGTTCAACAGCTTAAATGTGTTGAGTGCTTTAATTGATGAAGACACCGAAAAAGCACAAGATTTTACCATAGGACTTTCAAAAGTATACCGCTACGTTTTGGACCAAAAACACAAAGATTTGGTAAGTTTAAATGGTGAAATAAAATTTGCAGAAACTTACCTAAATCTTTTAAAAATGCGATTTGAAGACAGTCTAGAAGTAGAAATAAGTGAGGATGCTAAAGCCAAAAATGCTAAAATCATTCCACTTTCGCTTCAGCTTTTACTAGAGAATGCTGTAAAACATAATAAGGTAAGTGAGCAATTTCCTTTAAAAATTAAAATTTATGTTGAAGATGAATATTTGGTTATT
>JAUIFC010000095.1 GCA_030429455.1 Bacteroidia bacterium
GATCAAGCTTAAGTATATCTTAATCTACATGAAAATTTGAGTGACCAAAAAGTCGCACTGCATAAATGATAGTCTTTGATGCAGGATTCGAGAAACTTACCTCTTTAGTAACGGATTCGTGTAATGCACAGCTAAACTCTACCTTCGCTCGTGGTAAAAAATTTGGTAATGTTTTAAATAGAAGATTTGGATTTGTCCCCTTGAGTGGACTTTAGGGGTGTTTGGCGTCCTTTTTTTCAGAATAATAATTTTTTAATGTAGCAATGTACTAATGTATTAATGTAACAATTTGGAAATGTAGTAATTTGAAGAAATGGATTTGTCCCCTTGAGGGGACTTTAGGGGTGTTTATAGCCTAAATTAAAACCTGAACTTTATGTGAAATAACAAATACTAATAATATATGAAAAACCTGATAAACCATCTTTTAAAAACTCGGCTTGAAATTTCAGAACAACGAAAATCTGAACTTGCTGAAATTGCCAAATCTATTGCTGAAAGGATTATAAATGAAGCTATTTCGTTAATTTTTGTTTGTACCCACAATTCCCGACGAAGTGTATTTGCAGAGGTTTGGGCTTCCGTGTTTATTGAGCATTTCAATTTGCCTTTGCAAGCATATTCAGGTGGAACAGAAGTGACTGCGGTTCATCAAAACACCTTGGATTGTTTAGCTTCCTTGGGATTTGATTTAACTTATGATTCTTCAGCTACAAATCCAATAATCGACATACGGGTTTCAGAAAACAAATCCCTTACAACATTTTCAAAAGTTTATAATGATGAGTTTAATGCTCAATCCCATTTTTTTGCACTTATGATGTGTCAACATGCAGCTGAAAATTGCCCTTTTATTCCAAATGCCTTAGGACGAATTAATTTGCCTTATAAAGATCCGAAGGCTTTTGACTTTACACCACAAAAGCAACAGAAATATCAAGAAACTGCGCTGCTAATAGGTAGCGAATTTGCTTATTTGTTTGAGCAAATCAAGAAAGAGCTTACTTAATACCTATGGCTATTCAATTAAATCTTCATCTGTAATGACAAGGACATGATCGACATCCATAGTTGTGGATTCGTTTATAATCCAAAGGTTATCAACTAGAGGCGATTGTTGATACACTAAAATTAGATTTTGATTTTCGTCTCTGCTGTACATTTTTATCGAACTTATGGTAGGAATATCAGATGGCATTGCAAATCCCGCTTCCGAACTGTAGCCTTCAATATATTGACTGTCTTGAGTTTCTATAGTTGAAATAATGTTGTTGTCCGTTTCTAACACCAAGTCGATCGAGCTATTGTTGGTAATCACCAAATTTGTTTGAAACAAATCTTCGTTTATGTCTTCTTCGCATTGAAATGAAAACAAGATTGGCAAAATAAGGAGTATATAGAAGATCGTTTTTTTCATAACATCTTAATTTATCTTTAGAATAAAACAATTTGAGCGAAGAAAACCCTACTTAAAACGAGGTGTTTTTATAGAACATTTTTTTAGTAAAACACTAAGGAAATAAGAGTTCTTAAATCCCTTTATAAAAGCATCTTGAACAATATCTTCCGCGTCTTGTTGGTTTTGAACAATGCGGCAACTCACATTATACATCATGTCTTTGTAAATCTGATAAGCTTTTAGTTGCGCCGAATAGTCATTCTCTTTGCATCTTTTAATAAGAAATCTGTCGCTCAAAATAATACCTGAGTTCACTTTATAGTATTAAAACGAATTCAATTTATCAGTTTTACATATTTTTTTGAAAAAAATAAATCTAAAAAGGATATATAGTAAAAAAGCGCTTATATAATTGTAAATAAGCGCTTTAAGAAAAGTATTTTTAACTAAAATATAATTAGCTTAAAAATCTAAAGGATAGAGGATAATTTATTGGAGCATCGTTTGAGGCGTTAATAGCATTTAAAATGGGCATAATTAAAGATAAAACCCACAACACAAATAATCCTATAAAACCGATGAAGATAAAACAAAATGGGATACAGATAATACTTAAAATAATAAGACTTATTTGAAAATTTATAATCGCTTTGCCTTGTTCATCCATGTTGGCGACTTCGTTTTTTTGCGTTATCCAAATAATTAAAGGAACAATGAGGCCTCCAAAACCTGTTATACACGTTAGCAACTGTGATAAGTGAGTGACCACTAGTAATTGATTATCTCTTCTTTTTGTTGGGTTAATGATTTCCATAATAGTGTTTCTTTTAATATATCAGTAGATTTATAACTGAATTTGTTACACAAGTTGTTCAAAAATACAATTTTAAATTTATTTAAAAATCATTAAAGTTTATGATAAAAATTGAGAAGGTCTAAGTTATTTTCTAAATTTAGCAATAATTGAATTTACTTTACTGAAGAAATCAAAAAATAAAATAGTTTATGAAAATCCTTCTTACTGGCGCAAATGGGTATATAGGCATGCGATTGATACCCTTGCTTTTAAATGAAAATCATGAAGTAATTTGTGTAGTAAGAAATGCAGAACGACTATCTGTGGATAATCAAGTAAGAAAACAGTTGACTATAATCGAATTCGATTTTCTTGAAAGTAAACATGTTGTGCTGCCCAAAGACATAGATGTGGCTTACTATTTGATTCATTCTATGAGCAGTTCTACAACAGATTTTGATGAATTAGAGGCCAAAGCTGCCAACCGATTTGTAGATATTGTTAAAGATACCGCGATTCGCCAGGTCATCTATTTAAGTGGTATTGTAAACGACGATCAGCTTTCTAAACACCTGACTTCAAGAAAACAGGTTGAAACTATTTTAAGCAAAGGCCATTTTGCATTAACAGTATTAAGAGCGGGAATCATAGTAGGTTCTGGTAGTGCATCATTTGAAATCTTAAGAGATTTATGTGAGAAATTACCTTTTATGATTACTCCAAAATGGGTAAACACAGAAAGTCAACCTATTGCAATTCGCGATGTGATGTTTTATTTGACTTCCGTTCTGGATAGAAAAGAATGCTATAATTCGGCTTTTGATATTGCTGGCCCAAACAAAATGTCTTACAAAGACATGATGTTGACTTATGCCAAAGTACGGGAATTGCCTTTAAAAATTGTCAACGTGCCAGTTATGACTCCGAAATTATCATCGTATTGGTTGTATTTTGTAACGGCTACCTCTTATAAATTGGCTCAAAACTTGGTTGACAGCATGGCTGTAGACGTAACGACTACAGATTTTAGACTTCAGAACATGTTGGATCATAAGCCTTTGAGTTACGAAGAAGCCATTAAGCTAGCCTTTGACAGAATTGAGCAAAATCAAGTGATTTCCAGTTGGAAAGATTCTAAAGTAAGTGGTCGATTTTCGGCAAAGGATTTAAATCGGTTTATACAAGTACCAAAATTTGGTTGTTTATTAGACCATCAACAAAAGAAAGTGAATAATGTTGAAGCTACACTGAATAATATTTGGCAAATCGGAGGAAAGAACGGTTGGTATTATGCCAATTTCCTTTGGAAAATACGAGGCTTTTTAGATAAACTTTTAGGTGGTGTAGGTTTACGTCGAGGTCGAACCAATTTAGCAACCATAAATACAGGCGATGCTTTGGATTTTTGGAGAGTTATACTTGCTGATAAAGAACAACGAAGACTTTTGCTGTTTGCAGAAATGAAAGTTCCCGGCGAAGCATGGTTAGAATTTTACATCGATGACAAAAATATTTTACACCAAAATGCAACCTTTAGACCAAAAGGTTTAAAAGGCAGACTGTATTGGTACAGCATGCTGCCTTTTCATTACTTTATTTTCTCTGGTATGTTAAATAGAATTGCGGAATAACAAAGCCTTTACAAACTATTTTTGAGGTGGCATAGAAGGTCTGACTTCAATTTTACTTGGAAGTGTTCTTGGATTTAGTTTAAACAAATCGACCACAATTTCGCCAATATCTTCAATTTGAATTTTCCATGCATCTTTCGCCGAAGGTTCATTGTTGTTAAAATAGGTCGACACCGAACCCGGCATAATGGTAGATACATTTACCCCTTTCTGTCTCAGGTCTAGCATGACGGCTTGCGTGAATCCTGTGACGCCAAATTTGCTGGCATTATAGGCTGCGCCGCCAGAGAAAAAGTTAGTGCCGGCAAGACTTGAAATTGTTATGAAATAGCCTTTTGTTTTAGTAAGTGCTTCAACAGTAGATTTTATAGTGTAAAATACACCTGTTAGATTGGTGTCTATCACTTCATGCCACTGATCTAAACTCAAGTTTTCTATAGTTGCAAAATGACCTAATCCTGCATTTGCTATGACATAATCGATTTTTCCAAAAGTTTGGATTGCTGTTTCTACAGCTTTCGTGACATCATCGTATTTTCTCACATCTACTTGAACACCAATAGATTCTACGTCATGTGTTTGAGATATTTCTAGCGAAGCCTTTTGTGCATTTTCCAGTTTTCTGCTTGTCAAAACCGTTTTTACACCTTCTTTAGCCAAACTCTTGGCAATGCCATATCCAATTCCTTTTGAACCTCCTGTGATAAAAGCTACTTTTCCTTTCATTGTTTTTATTTTCAAAATTAATAGGATTGCAGGTTCATAACGAGCAGATTATACTTGTTTTAACCTATAGGAACGAGAGAAGTATGTTTGGGTCTTTTTTTCCCATTAGGATTAGAGTAAAAGGATAAGTATGTTTTGCAAAAAAAATATTTTGATTAATCCTCATTTTGACTACACCTTTCTTATACCATTTGTGATTACAAGTTATAAATGCTGTCGCACACTAAGTAATAAAATTCATGTATTTTTGCAGCAAATCAAACCTATGGACAAAAAGGGCTTAATTTATTTTTTTTACGACCTACTTGTTGAAAATGCAGGTTTTTCAGCTGAAAGTGCATTGATTCTTAATGCAATTATCAATACGGTGATTTGTGCAATTCTTGCCTTTATTTTATTTAAAGTTCTTCGTGGCTTTGGGATAAGTTTTATTAATAAAATTTCACAAAAAACCAAAACACATTTTGATGATTATTTGGTTCAGAACAAAGCATTTCTAAACCTGTCGAATGTTATTGTATTTTACATTGTTACGGCTATAACCGACGAACTTTATGTGGATTTTCCAGATTTTGAATATGTTATCAGTCTTATTTTACATTCACTTCTTGTCGTTTTTGTCATTTGGGCGATTAGAAGTTTATTGAATTCCATTAAAGATTTTCTAAAAACACTAGACAATTTTAAGGACAAACCAATAGATAGCTACGTCCAAGTCGTTATGATTTTTCTCTGGGTTATTGGAGTGATTTTTATTTTCTCTATCATAACCGGCAGACCTTTGATTAATTTTTTAGTCGGTTTAGGGACAATTTCGGCGGTTTTATTGTTAATTTTTAAAGACACCATTCTTGGTTTTGTTGCCAGTATTCAAGTCGCTGCCAACGATATGGTTCGCATTGGCGATTGGATCACCCTAGAGAAATACGGCGCAGATGGAGATGTGTTCGAGATCAATCTAGCATCCGTCAAGGTTCGCAATTTTGACAAAACCATCACAACCATTCCAACCTATAATCTTATTTCAGATTCGTTTAAAAATTGGCGCGGCATGAATCAATCTGGTGGTCGACGGATAAAACGTGCCATTATCATAAAAGCTTCCAGCATCGATTTTCTTTCCGATAAAGATTTAGAAAGTCTTTCAAAGATAGAATTGATACAGTCCTATCTTAAGGCAAGAACAAATGAAATTGATCATCACAACACTTCAAACAACGTAGATAAGTCGGTTTTGATCAATGGTCGAAATATGACCAATTTTGGTGTGTTTAGAAAGTACATAGACGAATACCTACATTCACATTCTGCGGTAAACAAAGACATGACCATCATGACGCGGCAACTGTCACCAACACCTCAGGGCGTACCATTAGAAATTTACTGTTTCAGCAAAGACAAGGTGTGGAAAAATTATGAATACATCACCGCTGATATTTTTGATCATATTTTGGCGGCTATACCTTATTTCAATTTGGAAGTGTTTGAGTTGCCTACTGGCAAGGATTTTGAGTTGAAGATGTAAAAGATATGAAGATGTGTTAATTGGAAAATGTAACAGTTTATCAATGTAACAACATAATATTATTACCGTAAGTTTTGAGTTCCATTTTCCATAAGGTGCTTTTAGTGACAAGAAAGCATTAATAAATGTGGTATTAAACTTTCAATCGAAGCAAATCAATTTTTGAACTTTCACTACTATGCCTCGTTGGTAAGCAGGTTTGCGTGAAACCTGATGGTCTTTACAATATTCACAAATTTATCCTAGTAAATAATTTAAGTCTTTACTTTCTAATTATTTTTGTGTCCATAAAATTTTGAACATGAAAACAACAGCATTAACAGCTATTCACAAAGAATTAGGCGCCAAAATGGTTCCTTTTGCAGGTTACGACATGCCTGTAAGTTACGAAGGCGTAAACATCGAACACAAAACGGTAAGAGAACATTTAGGTGTTTTTGATGTTTCCCATATGGGAGAATTTTTTGTAGAAGGTCCTGAAGCTGAAAAACTTATTCAATATATCACATCAAATGACATCACTAAGATAAAAGATGGTCAAGCGCAATACACATGTATGCCAAATACAGAAAATGGCATTGTTGACGATTTGATAGTTTACAAATTCAACTCAGAAAAATATTTGATGGTCGTAAACGCTTCAAACATCCAAAAAGATTGGGAGTGGGCAAATACTCATAATTCGTTTGATGCAAAACTTACCAATGCTAGCGAGGAGTATTCGCTTTTAGCGGTTCAAGGCCCTAAAGCAATTGAGGCCATGCAAGCCTTGACAGAAGTAAATTTAAAAGAAATACCTTACTACCATTTTGCTGTTGGAACATTTGCCAACTGCGAAGACGTTATCATTTCTGCTACGGGATATACGGGAAGCGGCGGTTTTGAACTTTACATTAAAAATGAAAATGCAGAACAAGTTTGGAGCAGTGTTTTAGAAGCTGGTGAGTCATTTGGTATCCAGCCAATTGGGCTAGCGGCAAGAGATACGCTAAGGTTAGAAATGGGTTTCTGTTTGTATGGCAACGATATCGACGACACCACATCGCCTTTGGAAGCTAAACTCGGTTGGATCACAAAGTTTGACACAGAATTTGTGAATAAAGAAAACTTACTTAAACAGAAAGAAGAAGGTTTGCAGCGAAGATTAGTTGCATTTGAAGTAACAGGAAAAGGCATTCCGCGTAAGGATTATCCAATCTTGGATACAGAAGGTAACGCAATTGGACATGTCACATCTGGAACTCAAGCACCGAGTTTAGGTAAGGCTATTGGTTTAGGCTATGTTAAAACTGGTTTTCACTTGGCTGGAACCGAATGTTTGATTCAAATTAGAAAAAAACAAGTACCGGCAGTATTAGTGAAATTACCTTTTTATAAATCCTAAGCTCAATTACATATAAACAAGGTGGCTTGGTTTTTACTTAGTCACCTTTTTTTGTTCTAAACTTTTACATTTTGAAAATACTAATTTTAGGCGCAAGTGGTTTTTTAGGACAAACATTATATAAGGAGCTTAACCCTTATTTCGATGTGTTTGGAACTTACTTTTCGTCTAAAGAAAATTATGTAAACAATCAAAGATTTTATGCTTGGGATGTCGAAACTGAAGGCTTGGAACATGTCTTTCAAAAGACAAGACCAGATCTAATTATAACCTGTTTCAAAGGGCCTTTTTCGGCACAATTGGAGGCTTACAATCAAATTATAAATCATGTCGTGCGGTATCGCAAAAAGTTGCTATTTATTTCTACATCAAATGTTTTTGATGCCTTTACAAACTATCCTTCATACGAATATGATAAAACCTTGTCTGGAAGTATTTATGGCAAATTTTTAATTAAAATTGAAAATTCGTTATTGCGTTTACCTAATGAATTTTACAATATTTTGCGTTTGCCCATGGTATTTGGAAAATTTTCACCTCGTCTGAAAGACATATTTGATGCTGATAGAGATAGAGTTCCAATTGATGTTTTTCCAAAAGTTGTTATCAACGCAACGACTGCCGAAAAGTTTTCACAACAAGTGCACTACATCATCAATCAGAATTTGCAAGGGGTTTTTCATTTAGGTTCCACCGACCTTATTCATCATAAAGATTTGATTGAGGACATTTGTGACATCAATGAGATTCATAACCCTATTTTCAAAAACAATTATGAATCCAATCAAGACCGTTATTTGGCCTTATTGTCCAAGTATAATCCTTTGCCAGAACATAAAAGCATAAGCATCGACGACGTGGTCAAAGCTTGTAAGGTAATTTAAATGCTGCTTTTTTGCAATCGCTCCGAATCTAGTTTAATTTGAAAACTTGAACTCATGATGCTCTTTTTAAATTCTTCGGCCTTATGGCCATTACAGCTTGTGAGTTCTAAGTAAGTCCAACCACTTTCCGTAAAGGTATGAATGGCCAAATGAGATTCGGCTAAAATCCACGTTGCAGTATATCCATTTTGTGGAAAATGACATTCCGATACATCTAAAATTGTAAAACCAGCAGTCTGCAATTCATTTTGAAAAAAATCGAAAAGACGTTTTGGTTCTACAAGAAGAATCCAGCCTTTTAAAGAGAAAACTTTTGGTTCTAATTTAACGTGTTCTAATGTGTTCATGCTCTAGTATATTTCCCAGTTTCCATCTAGATAGTATCGGTATAAGACAGGGTCATGTATTTTATTTATTCTTATCGAATCTGTTTCCACGGGAAAGAAGTTCTTTCCAAAGGAAGTGATTAAGCTCATGGCTTCTTTATTAAGCCATTCTGTTTCTGTGTTGTCGAAGGATAGCTCTTGTAGCTTGTTTTTTAAGTTAATGGTTTTGTCCATTTTTGCTCCAAACACCCAACCCCATTCGCCTAAAGATAGAACTTGATTATGCAACGGAATGGTATTGAACCCTGCGCTTTTCATAGTCTCCAAAATACATTTAAAGGCTTCTGTCGCATAATATGGACTGCCTGCCTGAGAAATGATAATGCCGTTTGGTCGAAGGTGTTTATAGGCAATTTTGTAAAATTCTTGAGAATATAATCGGCTTATTTCTACACTTCTCGGGTCTGGTAAATCGACAATAATGACATCGTAAAAGTTGGAATTATTAGAAATGTAAGTAAAGCCATCACTATTTAACACCTTAACTTTTGGGCTATCAAATGCTCCTTCATTAATTTTTGTAAGTACTGGATGTTCTGCACCTAGACTTGTCATTAAAGGGTCTAAATCGACAAGAGTAATGTGTTTTACAGCATCGTGTTTTAAGATTTCTCTTAAGGCGCAGCCATCGCCGCCACCAAGGACTAAAACATCCTTAGGGTTTCTGTGCAATGTCAATGCCGGATGCACCAGAGGTTCATGGTACATGGCTTCGTCAATAGAGGACAATTGTACATTTCCATTGAGGTAAAGCCAATAATCATCTTTCCATTGTGTCATTACAATACGCTGGTATTTAGACTGTTCCGAATAAATGACTTTATCTTGGTATTTGCGTTGTTCACCGTATTCGATGATAGGTTCGGCATAAATCACTCCAGTAAACAAGAGCAGAATGATCAGTGTTCCACCGCTGGAATAGAATAGTTTTTGAGGTTTATTTAAATTGTGTTTTAAATATAAAAATACCAAAATTGCCACGGAGAAATTCACAATCCCAAGTACAAAAGGCGTGTAGCTAAGGCCTAAAAACGGAATGCCAATAAATGCAAAAAACACACCTCCTAAGAGGCTTCCGTAATAATCTTTTTCCAGAACATTGGAAATATTGGTTCTTAATTCCTCGTATTCTCCATTAATTCTTGTCACTAAAGGAATTTCCATGCCGATGAGTGTACCAATGATCATTGAAAACAGATAAATAAAAACCGCCAAATATTCCGTATAAGCTGAAAGTGTATAAACGATAATAGGCGCAAACGACACTACCAAAGACAAAACGAATTCTAAAAATAAAAACTTAGCAATCAGGTTTTTTGTAAACCGCTTACTTAATCTACTGCCCAATCCCATGGTGAACATCATCGTCGAAACAATCATTGTCCATTGGAAAATAGAGTCGCCTAAAAAGTAAGTTGCCAAAGTGGACAACAGATATTCAGCAACAATACCACTAAATCCTGTAGCGAAAATGGCCGCCATCAAAACCAACGAATATTTGTTTTTGTTTTTCAGCATTTATACGTTAGGTTTCGGTTCTAATTTATTTCTAAACAAATAAGCCATGTAACAGCCCGCTAAAGCACCAAAAAGATGTCCTTCCCAAGATACTCGAGGTTGTACAGGTAAGACATAAAAGAAAATTCCTCCATAAACCAAGAACACCAAAATGCTAATCACCAATGCCGTAAAAGAGCGTTGGAATATTCCAGACAAAATTAAAAAAGCAGCCAGGCCATAAATTAATCCACTCGCACCGATATGAACTGTATTGGGTGTAAAAAAATCGGCAACTAACCAAACGGCAAAACCACCTAAAACCACAATGCCTAGTATAACCCCGATGGCTTGTTTCTCATAAAACACCAATAAGACCAAGGTTAAAACAAATAACGGGATAGAATTTGAAATGATATGCGGCAGATTGCCATGTAAGAAAGGAGCTAAAAACACGCCGAAAATTCCTGAAAGCGTTCTTGGACGAATCCCATACTGATTGAAATCTATTGGCAAAATGACATCCAATATAAAAACTGCCCAAATTGATAAAAGTAGGATAACGCAGATTCTTATTTTCTTGGCTATAGGCATGATTTACAACTAGATTTCAAAGATGGCAAAGACCTGTAAAATCATTTTAGATTAAATTTTGTAGGGTCGATCAATCGAATGTCTGAAAGTTACAAACACCACGTAATCAATACAGAACCACCAATATACGCAAAGGCTTCTATCACAGACGCTCCAATATTTGGCTTTTCTTGGTTAATGATTTCATCGGTGAGTTTTTGGCCAGGAAGCAAAATTTTATCTGTAATAAAACGCATAATCGGCAGTAACACAATGCCAAGAAGCAATTCGAAACCGGCTTCTCCTAAGGTAACGTCCCAACCTTCAAAATCGCCTTCGAGGCCAAATTTGATAAGATTGGCAACGGCAATAAGAACACCTGCGAAACCAATGCCCACGGCAACATTGTCTTTTTCGATATGGTCATGAACATCGTAAGGTGTGATAAGTTGATACACTTTCGAAATGATAAACATGGCGACTTGACCTACAGCCCAAAAGACCACTGCTGTCAAAATGCTAAAGCCCAAATCATCTGTTCCAGAATCGCCAGTAATCGCCCCAAATATAATAAGTCCAGATGCTATTGCTACAGCCGCTTCGATAATGCCTGTTCCAACATTTCTGTCTTCAATTATTTCTTTTTTAATCGAAAATTTTCTAAGAATTACTTTGTCATTAAACAGGATGGATAAATTGAGCAATACGATACCTAGCACACCAAATATTGCAATATCGATGATGTCTTGTGCAAGTCCTCTTGACGGTCCAATGATGGCGCCACCAATAATGATGAGCAAGCCGATATAATATCCAACATTGGCAAAGGCAAAAGCTAGATTGTCTTTTTCAACCAATTCTTCTTTTACACTAAAACTTCTGTTAAGCAGTTGATAAACGAATTTTCCCACAAGGAAAATAATAAAGCCAACAGCTATATAAGCAGCGGCATTTAATAAAACTTCTAAAAAGTCCATATTGATAATTTGATTTTAAAAAGGTTATTTGCCAAAGCCACCGCTTCTGCTTCGAGAAGAACTGCTGCTGTATCTGGATTTGTTTCTAGAAATACGAGTTTTTGATGCTTTTGCAGATCGCGACACATTATTTCTTACGTTTTGTTTGAAAGACGACGGTTTAGAAGACCATGTTGTGGTTCTTCCTTTATCTGTTTTTGTGTACGCTCTGGTACCATAAGAATTTCCTCTAGGGCCATAATAGGGCGATCTGCCATAATAGCCACCACCATTATAATCGTTCCAATAAGACCGACGAGCGGGATAGGACATCATGTTAAAAACGGAAGATAAAAATGCATATTTTCCATAGAACTCCCAGAAAGAGCCACCGCTGCCATTATCTACCCATTTGCCGTATTTTTCATTTCCGACAAAGTTGTTATAACCTGCTGGGCTAGCGACCTTACTAAGTTTGTTGTCTTTTTTTGTGACGATAGCCATTCCTAAATTGTTGATGTTGGCATCAAAAAAGATGTCAGACACTTTTGACCAATCTTTGTTTTCAACCAATACCGTATCTGGTCTTTCGATAATGACGTCATACTTGTGCAAGTAGTCGTTTCCTTTGCTATCCATATCTGCCAGAATGATGGTATAATCTGTTTCATTTCGGAGAGACATGATGATTTCGTCAACTGGTGTTTTTTCAAATTTTGCTTTTCTGGAAGATGTACCGGAAAAGCAAGAATTCATGACCATTGCACCAAGGATTACACTTAAAATGCCAATTGATTTAATTTTATTCATTGTGTGTAGGTTTAGTTTTTTTCGGCAGGTAAAATGTTAGAAATCTCAAACTCTTTGAGATTCTTGCCAATTGAAGCTTCAAAACTTTCGTCATCCCATTGTTCGATACTTAAAATGTGATCTCCAGATTTGTCTTCGAAATCCCAGCAACGGTATTCTTCCCAGGCATTTTCGTCGCGGTTCAAGCCATTTTGAAAATATCCCGTAGAGACATCTTCAAAGCTGTATTTTATGCCGTCTATGACCAATTTTTTTGGCGGTTTCTGTCTCGAAATTAATTCGTCGTGTAAATCTTCGTCTATTTTGGCGAGTTTTATTTTTTCTGTCCAACAGAGTTCCAGGTCGTCATCTTCCTCAACGCTAAGGTATTTAATCTCACTGCCATTCGACACTTTGTATTCTCTAGAGAAAAAATTGCTGCCCCAATCATATTCGTAGGCTTCTTTAACTTCCCAAGTTTCTAAGTCGTAATCGAAGATAAACCCAACATCCAGATCATGAACGCTCATGTTGGTAACGTCATAATCTGGCGTTTTCTTTTTAAAAAAATCAAATAGTCCCATTAGCTATTTTTGATTTTTGCTTTAAGCTCCTCTAAAGCATTAGAAGCTTTTACATTTTTTTCGGACAATACGCTGTCAATTTCGTCATCAAGGCTCATGTTGGCATTGGATATTTCGCCGTAGGCTTCAGCCATAGCTTCCTGCTGACTCACTTTTTCTTTCATACGTTCGAGCATACCAACAGTTCTAGAGCTGTCAATTCCGCTTAATTGCTTGTTGATTTTTGTCGTTGCTTTACTTACTCTTGCTCGAGCCTTAAGTGTGCGCAATTCATTTTCGTAAGAAGAAATGGTGTTTTTGAGTTTTTTGACAATGGCATCCAAATTTGAAATATTAGCATCAAATCTATTTACTTCTTCTTGAGCGCGTTGAGCGTCGTCCATAGCCGTTTGCTTTAGTCTTAAAGCTTCTGTCGCTAGTCTATCCGCTTCTTCGACTGCCAAATCTCCGTTTTCTGCTTTTTTAAGCAAAAGCATTGCTTTTTGTTCGTAATTCTTTGCTTTGTCAGTATTCATTTTTAGATCTCGCTTGCTGCGAATAGCCATTGCTTTTACTTCTGCAAGTGCTTGTAAGCTTTTGTCTAAATCTACTTTTAGGTCTCTAATACCCTGTTCTGTCATCTTTATAGGATCCTCAAATTTATCCACTAAAGCATTTGCTTCAGCTTTTCCTAGTCGTGTAAGTCTGCTAAATAAACCCATTGTATTGTTATATTTTTATTGTTTTGAAAATTCTAGTAGTTTGTTCATGTGTTCTGCTAAAAGCAATTGAAGGGAGTTTAAGCTTCCTTCCAATTCATTGATATCCAAGTTTTCTAAAGCTAGTGTATCTCTAAAAATCACTTTTTTGCCTTCGTTGTCAAGCACAAAAGCGCCGTAAATAATTTCTCTATTGGTTTTTAAAAGCCATTCTAACATCTCCTTTGTTGTGGAAGAAACTTCGAATAAAAAGCTTTCGATAATTAGAATGTCATCTTCGCAGTCGATAATTAGGTTTTTAATGCTGTCCTCTTCTTTGTCTACGACGATGAGTTCCTCAGCTGTATCTTCGGAAACAATTTCGTATTCCAATTCGGTGACAAATTCTTTTACTTTCTCAAAATGTGTGCTCATAGTTATGTGGTTTTTAGTCTTGCAAAATACGGAATATGAGTATTATTTTCAATTAATTTCATCATGAATTTACTCACTAAACTAGTCTTGATTTATTCTAAATTGTTACAGATTCTAGCTGATTTTTATAAAATATTTAAACAACCTCAAATTTAGCTCTACTGATGCGTTAGGCAATCGTCTCAGATTTTTTTAGCCCAAGCAAAACGCCTCGTCCTATGAATATTGCAGTGCAACAACCCCAAAACCTTGCGGTTCAGCTACGTCTACGCGATTGGCATAGTTATCGCATTTTTTGTTTAAATGTTGTCATCATTTGAATTGGGGACTTATGAGGCCTGCCTGTTACTTTTTCAAAATCTGAGGGAACTTCATTTACACCTTTCTTGATGCCATTGTAAATGCCAGCAATTACGGTGCCTATAAAATCTCCAAGTTCGGCTTTTCGTTCCTTTTCATAGTCTTCAACTGAAACTGAATTAAATTGAAGAT
>JAUIFC010000301.1 GCA_030429455.1 Bacteroidia bacterium
CCATTTTCATCAACAACTTTAGCATAAACAAACAGAATATCTTCTTGTTCTTTGTCAATATCATAAGTGCTATAATCGATTTCAATTTCAATTTTTGATGGAATTTCTGGTGTTTGAATTTTATGAGAAGTAACGACTTTACCATCGATAAAAGCATTGGCTACCAGTTCCCCAGCTGCGAACTTTGGAACATTAAATGTAAACGGTGGAAAGTTGAGATTTGTAGTCATATCGTTGTTGTCGGCTTTTTGTTTTCCGAGAGAAACGCCATTTAACACAAGTTCAACTTCCTCACAATTACTAAAAATCCTAACATCCAATGGACTATGTTCTGTCCAATAATTGGCAATAAAAACCATAGGTCTTCCAAAAGACGCTTCAGGACTTCTTTGGCTTTGGTAGAAATAATGGGCAAATTTTGGCAATCTGTACAAATCCATTAGACCAGATGCCTCCAAATCATCTGCATAGCCACGATTGTAATCATACATGACCCAATATCCATCGGCAAATGCTGGTGTATTGTAATTGTCGTTATGTGCTTCTTGAACATTGGTTGCTTGTTGCAAAAGGGCGACTTCGCCATTACCACGTAATTGTCTACTAGAACGTTCCTCTTGTAATAAATCACCCCAAGAATCCTGATTTAGACCTGCATTCATGGCGTAATATTCCCAATCGCCATATTCGGAAACATTGTAAGGTTTTTTCGAATCTGGGTTATAATGATCCAATCGGTGTTGTCTTGCTTGTAAGTAAATATCGTAACCATATTCCTGCCATCCCGCTGTAAAACATTGATCTGTTGGATATTCCCGTTTGGCAATTGTTGTCAAAGAATCGATAAAAGATTCTGGCATCCAGGATTCGTTTAAGGAAACTTCCCAAGCAATCACCGAGGCTCTATTTCTATCACGCCTTATCAAATCTTTTGCGGTTTGGTAAACATGACTTTTAAACTTGTCATCTTGGCTGTAATACTGCCAACCCAAAATCGCATTAATGGTGACCAAACCTAATTCGTCACAAGCATCCATAAAAGCATTACTCTGAGGGTAATGCGATAATCTCACATAATCGAAACCAGCTTCTTTAATTTTTTTTGCATCTCTGTAATTGGCTTTTTCGGACAAAGCGTAACCAATATAAGGATATTCTTTATGTCTATTTACACCTCTTAGGAAGTGTTTTTTCCCATTTAAATAAAAATCTTGACCAACGAACTTCATCGTTTTTATACCAATTTTTTGTTCTTCAACATCAACGATAATATCATCTCGAATGATTTCAGTCTTTAAGGTGTACAAATTCGGATGGTCTGGCGACCATAGTTCTGGAATTACCAAGCTAATGCTATCTTTGGTTTCAACTGAAGTTTTAGATTGAATAGCAATTAAATCGCTTTCAACACTTTGAATAATTTCATCATCAAAAAACAACGTATGCTTTACAATACATTTTTCGTTCAATAGGCTTTCATTTCTAATATGCGTTTTAATATGGACATTGGCCATTGCCTCTGAAACATCTGAATACGTGACAAAAATTCCTCCGCTGGCTTCTTTGTTTTCCAAGATAGGATGCGTAATGTAAAGTGGGTTTTTTGTGATTAGCCATACATTTCTATAAATTCCACCATAGGTATTAAAATCCAGTTTGTTCAAAGGTTTTGGTCCGGTTACTGGATTGTCCTTATTATTAAGTTTTACTGAAATTAGGTTTGTTTCGTCAAATTTTGCTACCGTTGAAATATCTATCACAAAAGGAAGGTAACCGCCATGATGTGTAATCATTTTTTGACCGTTAACCCAAACTTCTGCAATATTCATGGCGCCTTCGAATTCGATAAATAGCTTCTTGCCTTCTAACTCTGGTGTGACAAAAAACTCTTTTTTATACCAACTGATGCCTTGAAACTGATTGTTGACAATTCTAGGTTCAATCTTTGGCGTATGAGGAATATTGACCTTTTGCCAACTGGAATACTCTGATTGCAATACGTCTTGATCTGCTGCGGAATCTTCAACAATTTTAAAATGCCAATTGTTATTAAATCGTTCTTTACTGCTCGAAATATCCGAAGTATTGGTACATCCTAAAAATGTAAAAATTAAAAAAAGAAGCGAAATAGAGTTTTTAAATATTTTCATAAGTTGCTATTTATAACCTAACAATTGAAACAAATCGTCCGATTGTTTAAGGTATTTATCTTTGTTGGTTTCTGAAAACCAAGCTTTCGACACGTCGTCGTTATTGGATAGTCTTGCATCTTTCCACTCATTTATGCCAGGAATGATTAATTGTTGCCAGTCTTCATTTATAAAGCTTAAAGCCTTAATATTTTTAGAGTAGATAAAACTGAAATAATTTACAAACCACTCATTCCAAACCCTGTTATCATCTTGTTTTATTCCTTTAACAGGATTCGATTCGGCAATCATAACGGGTTTTTTGTGATTTTTGGCAAATTTCAAAACATCATCGCAATAGGTGCCAAAA
>JAUIFC010000096.1 GCA_030429455.1 Bacteroidia bacterium
GCCACCGTTGGCAGGAATGATTTTCATAAACTCACCACGGTCGATGTTTTCAGAACCTTCGAATAACAGATGTTCAAAAAAATGGGCAAACCCTGTTCTGAAACCATTTTCCTCCGTTCCGCCAAGGTCTTTGCCACCGACATCATACATGACAGAAGTAATTACAACTGGCGCCGTATTGTCTTGGTGCATAATGACATGCAGACCGTTTTCTAGGTCAAATTCTTCAAATTCTACTTTTTGTGCCGTGGCTAAAAAACCAACAAACAGAAAAAGCAATAAAGCTGATAAACTTTTTTTCATTTCAATTTTGTATTTAATTTTTACGTCAATAAGATTTCTTACAAAACTAATGTAATCCTCTTTATATAAATCAAATCTTCAATTAAAACCTTAAACTTTAAATAAAATTTATTATTTACCGCTATTGTATAAATTATTCTTATGAAATTTCTTAAATGTTGTATTATTCTGTTTCTCTGAATTGTAATAATTTTTCTAAATTAAAGTTATATCAAATTATTACTTTTGCATTTTTCAATCTTAACTTATGGCAGGATTATCCTTTTCTAAATGGAGCAATGGTATTGCTTGGCTAACCTTTGGTATTGCTTTTCTAACCTATGCACTTACAGCAGAGCCGACTGTAAGTTTTTGGGATGCTGGAGAATATATTGCCACATCAAGCAAACTTCAAGTCGGTCATCCACCGGGTGCGCCACTTTACCAAATGTTAGGAGCTGTCATTTCCGTTTTCGCTATGGAACCTTCGCAAATAGCTTACACCGTAAACTTGCTTTCGGGCTTGTCGGCCTCGTTAGCGATACTTTTTATGTTTTGGAGCATTGTCTTGTTATTTAAAAAGATTTATCCAGACCTGGAAGAAGGTGATTCTTCAAGGAAAATAATGGTATTAAGTTCTGCTTTAATCGGATCATTAAGTTTAACATTTTCAGACAGTTTCTGGTTTAATGCTGTAGAGGCCGAAGTTTATGCCATGGCATCTTGCATTATGTCTGTCATGTTTTATATTGGATTGTTGTGGGACCGAGATATGCTAAAACCAAGAGGGAATAAGTGGCTTGTTTTATTAAGCTTTATTGCAGGATTATCTTTTGGAGTGCATTTCATGGGCTTGTTGACAATTCCGGCTTTGGGCTATTTGTACTACTTTAAACACACTAAAAAGATTACGGTTAAAAATTTTATTATATCCAGCGCCATAAGTATTGGTATTCTTCTGTTTATATTTAAATTTTTATTGCCATATACACTAACATTCTTTGCTAAAGTGGAGTTGTTTATTGTAAATTCTATTGGACTACCTTTCCATTCAGGAACTATTATTGCTACAATACTTGTCGTTGTATTATTCGTTTTTTTACTAAGGTTTACAAGACAAAAACAATATCCTCTTTTAAACACGATTACGCTTTGTATTTTATTTGTATTTATTGGGTTTTCCAGTTGGATTATGTTACCAATACGAGCTAACGCAGGAACAACCATCAACGAAAACGATCCTAGTAGTGCTCAAGAGTTACTCGCTTATTACAATAGAGAACAATACCCTGAAGTGAAGCTTTTTTATGGTCCTCAGTTTACAGATATGTATGCAGGTTTAGACGAAGACAATCCATATTCTGATGAGAAGCCTAAGTATGAAAGAGATGAAGAATCTGGCAAATACGTTATTGTAAACGATTACAAAAATGCAAAACAGAACGCCAATAGTGCTCATAAAACTATTCTGCCTCGACTATGGAGCTTTGACCATGCACAAAATTACTTGAGGTATACAGGTGCATTGGATTTTGATATCAAACCTGAATACAGAGGTAATGATGAATTGTCACAGGTTGTAAATCAGTTTAAATCCGAGTTTAAAGGCGGAATGATTGGAGCCGAAGGTTTTTTGAAATTCTTAAAAGACTTTGCGCCATACATTGATGTCGAGAAACCTTCCATGTTTGCCAATTTTTCATACATGATAGAATACCAGTTTGGGTATATGTATTGGAGGTATTTCATGTGGAATTTCTCTGGAAGACAAAACGATATTCAAGGGAGATTAGACCATCTAAACGGCAATTGGATCAGTGGAATTGATTTCATTGACGAACTTAGATTAGGCAATCAGGAAGACCTCACGGAGGAGATGAAAAATAACAAAGCTCGAAATACATATTTCTTTTTGCCATTTATATTAGGATTAATCGGCTTGCTTTTCCATTTTCAAAAAGACAAAAAATCCTTTTGGGTATTGTTTGTGTTCTTCATGTTTACCAGTTTGGCCTTGAAAGTGTATTTAAACGAGCGACCTTTCGAGCCAAGAGAAAGAGACTATGCTTTAGTAGGGTCATTTTACGTGTATTGCATTTG
The DNA here is from genome assembly GCA_030429455.1 of Bacteroidia bacterium. Taxonomy (GTDB): domain Bacteria; phylum Bacteroidota; class Bacteroidia; order Flavobacteriales; family Flavobacteriaceae; genus Psychroflexus. Next base: position 2,383 of record JAUIFC010000096.1, read on the forward strand.
GATAGGATTTGGTGTCTTTAGCATTTATGAGGGTTTAAGAGGAAAACTTTCGACCAAAATTGTTGTCCCGCTAACATCACTATTATGTTTGTTTGCAGTTCCAATTCTTATGGCAAGCCAAAATTGGGATGATCATGACCGATCGAATAGGTATTCTACTTTGACGATGGCAAAGAAATATTTGGACTCAGTAGACGAAAATGCAATTTTATTCACTATTGGCGATAACGACACGTTTGCGTTGTGGTATGCGCAAGAAATTGAAGGTTATAGAACGGATGTAAGAGTAGTAAATACACAGCTTTTTGCAACCGATTGGTACATTGACCAAATGAAAAGAAAAGCTTATGAAAGTGAACCTTTAAAGACCTATTTAGAACATAAGAATTACAGTTATGGAACGAATGAAGGAGTTTGGTTCAGCGAAAACGAAAATTACCCTGATACCTTAGATATAGACACTTGGATCAAATTTATTAAAAGTGACGACAGGCGAACCAAAGCCGAACTACAAAGCGGACAATGGGTAAATACTTTTCCAACACAGCAAATAAGAATTCCTGTAAATAAGCAAAATGCCATTAACTCTGGAATTGTAAATGCAAAAGATGCAGATAAAATTGTTGACGAAATTACAATCAAAATTCCAAGCCAGATTATCTATAAACATCGGCTAATGATGCTCGATGTATTGGCTAATACAGATTGGAATAGGCCGATCTATTTTACAGGTGGAAGCTACGATGATGCCGATTTTCTTTGGATGAAGAGTTATCTTCAATTGGATGGCGTCTGCTATAAACTTGTGCCAATCAAAACGCCTTTTAACCCAAAGACCGACGTAGACATGGGAAGAATAGATGGCGACAAAATGTATGAAATTGTCAACAAATGGGATTGGAAAACCAGTGGAGAAGATGGTATTTATTACGATCAGGAAACACAACGTAATTCCATAACCTATAGAAATAATATGGCGAGACTAGCGGATACCCTAAGAATGGAAGGAAAAGTTTACAAAGCCGAAAAAGTCTTAGACCTTGCCATGGAAAAGATGCCTATAAGACATTTTGGATACCTCACATTGCTCAATCCAATAATGGAAGTGTATTACAAATTGGACAAAACAGAAAAGGCTAGAGAAATATGGTACGAAGTGGCAAAACGTTATCAACAGAGGTTGACTTTTTATGCAAGTTTAGGTTTTGAAGAACAAGATGGTTTAACGGACGAAATCTCTATGGATGTTCAGCGTTATCGCTCTCTTGTGGACATGCTGGTTTATGTAAGAGATGAAGAAATTATAGAACAAGAAGCTCAAACGTTCAATGAATATCTTGAGTTATTTGATTATTCATCAGAAGAAAATGAAATACCAGATGAAGACGAAATGCTTCAAAAACTGCTTAATTCGGAAGATTATACGACAACAGATTCTATGTAATGCCTTATGATACCTGCAAAAACACCAGAGATAATCAGCAGGACATTTAAGAGTTTCGTATGGCAAAAGCCCAACGACTCGAACGAGATATATTTGACGTTTGACGATGGACCAATTCCAGAAGTCACACCATGGATTTTGGAGGTGCTTGAAGCATATAATATCAAAGCTACTTTTTTTTGTGTAGGCGAAAATGTCACTAAACATCCAAGTATATTTCAACGATTAATTGCTGAAGGCCATTCTGTTGGAAATCACACCTATAACCATTTGAATGGTTGGCATATCGATGCTCATATTTATTTAGAGAATATAGCGAAAACAGAACATGTTTTTAAATCACATGGGGTTACAACCTCTTTTTTTAGGCCGCCTTACGGAAAGATCAAGCCCAAGCAATCGAAAGCCTTAAAGGAAAAAGGCTATCAAATTATTCTTTGGAATGTGCTAAGCAAAGATTATTCTCAAAGTATCAAGCCATCTCAGGTTAAAGAGAATATTATAAATCATACAACATCTGGAAGCATCATTGTTTGTCATGATAATATCAAAGCTTTTCGAAATTTGAAAGCAATTTTAGAGCCTAGCATACAGCTGTTATTGGAAAAAGGGTTTGTGTTTAAAGGCTTGTAGATAAATTAATCCCAATAGGTTTCTTTAATTGAAAAACTAATATTATTTTAGAAAAGAATTCTTTTTCACAGATTTTTGCCTTAGGTAGTCATCACTTTCAATTTTTACCACATTAATGTGTAAATAAATTTGTTGATTTCCTAACAACAATTAAGAACAGTAAAATATGTCACAAAACTCAACTTATACAGAAGATAACATTCGCTCCTTAGATTGGAAAGAACACATTCGGATGCGTCCAGGCATGTATATCGGAAAGCTAGGCGATGGTTCCAGCGCAGATGATGGGATTTACATTCTCCTGAAAGAAGTTCTTGACAATTCGATAGACGAATATGTCATGGGAGCTGGTAAAACCATAAAGATATCTATACAGAACAGTAAGGTAATAGTTAGGGATTACGGCCGTGGTATTCCACTTGGAAAGGTTGTCGATGTTGTTTCTAAAATGAACACAGGTGGAAAATACGACACCAAGGCTTTTAAAAAAGCGGTTGGGCTAAATGGTGTTGGAACAAAAGCTGTAAATGCATTGTCTGAATATTTTAGGGTAGAATCGACGAGGGATAATAAATCGGTTTCTGCTGAATTTGAATATGGTGTTCTGAAAGGAAAAGAAGGACTCGACGAGACGTCTAGAAAACGGGGGACGAAAGTCACTTTTATTCCAGATGTCAAAATTTTTAAAAACTATAGTTACAGACTGGAGTATGTCGAAAAAATGCTAAGGAATTATGTGTATCTCAATCCCGGATTGACAATAGTTTTAAATGGAAAAAAGTTCTATTCTGAAAATGGATTAAAAGACCTTCTGAGCGATAATATTAGAACTGATGAACGTCTTTTTCCAATCATACATTTAAAAGGTGAAGATATCGAAGTGGCCATAACTTATAGTAAAGTGCAGTATAGCGAGGAATACCATTCGTTTGTAAATGGGCAACATACCACTCAAGGCGGAACACATCTCGGAGCATTCAAAGAAGCAATTGTACGAACCATTAGAGACTATTATGGCAAGCAGTACGACCCTGGTGACATTCGAAAATCCATAGTTGGGGCTGTAAGTATTAAGGTTATGGAACCTGTCTTTGAAAGTCAGACCAAAACAAAATTAGGTTCCACAGATATGGGCGGCGAATTGCCAACAGTAAGAACATATGTTGTAGATTTTGTGAAACGCCGATTAGACAATTTTTTGCACAAAAATCCTAATGTTTCAGAAAGCCTACAAAAGAAAATACTTCAAGCCGAAAAGGAGCGTAAAGACCTTTCGGGCATCCGAAAACTCGCAAGAGAACGTGCAAAAAAGGCGAGTTTGCATAACAAAAAATTGAGGGATTGCAGGATACATCTTGGCGATACCAAAAAGGAGAATTACCTGGATACCACACTTTTTATCACAGAGGGCGATTCTGCAAGCGGAAGCATCACAAAATCTAGAGATGTCAATACACAAGCTGTATTTAGTTTAAAGGGTAAGCCACTAAATTGTTATGGTTTAACCAAAAAAATTGTTTACGAAAACGAAGAATTTAACCTCCTGCAAGCCGCATTGAATATTGAAGATAGCATAGAAGATTTGAGGTATAATAATATTGTAATCGCTACAGACGCCGATGTCGACGGCATGCACATCAGATTGTTAATCATTACTTTCTTTTTACAGTTCTTTCCAGAAATTATTAGAGAAGGGCATTTATACATCTTGCAAACACCTTTGTTTAGAGTAAGGAATAAAAAAGAAACCATCTATTGCTATTCTGAAGAAGAACGTCGAAATGCGATTAAAAAATTAGGAAGAAAACCAGAGATTACGAGGTTTAAAGGTTTAGGTGAAATTTCTCCAGATGAATTTAAACACTTTATAGGAGACGATATCCGACTCGACCCCGTTATGCTTGACAAGTCCAAAACCATCGATGAGATATTAAAATTCTATATGGGTAAAAATACGCCCGATCGTCAGGAATTCATTATTGATAATTTGAGGCAAGAAGTGGATTTGGTTGAAGAAATTGAAGCCGAATTACAATAGGTTTGTTTATGTTTTACGCTTTTGTGAAAATATAATTTTTAAAAAAAGACTTCTCATCCGTATAGCTGGAGTGTACTTTAAGGCCAGATTGATCGGCTAACCAATTGATGACCTCTTCGTTGTATTTTTGAGATATTTCAACATGAATGGTTTCCCAAGCCTTAAATTCTACCTTCATAGAAAGTTTTTTAATCTCAACGGCTTGATGAATTTTGCTAACTAAATAGCTCATCGCTGTTCCTGATTCAGGGTTATAGGTTTCCCAATGCAAAAAATGGTCTAGATCAAAATTGGCATCAAAAGTATCGTTAATCCGTAAGAGCAGATTTTTGTTAAAGCGTTCTGTTATGCCAGCTTTGTCATCGTAAGCGTCAAGAATGGTTTGTGGATTTTTCTTTTGATCAAAGCCAATGAAAAGCATATCGTGTTGATGCATATTGTTTCGAATAGCCTTTAAAAATTTAATGGCATTTTCATGCAAGAGGTTTCCGATATTTGAACCAAGAAATAAAATCACCTTTTTTCTATGCCGATACTCATCAAGTTCAGTCAATACATTAAAATATGTTCCTTGTTTGGTCTCAATATCTACTTCGGGGATTTCTTTGCTGATGGTTTCTTTCAATTCCATTAGAACATTTTGGCTTATGTCGATTGGCAGATAATGAAATTCAAAATCGTTTTTAATCAATTCTTTGAGTAGAATTTTTGTTTTTTTGCCATCACCAGCACCCAATTCAATCAAATCGAAATCGCCATCCTTTGCAAATTCTGAACAAATTCTGGTTTTGTGTTGGTCTAAAATTTCAAACTCTGCATTTGTGAGGTAATATTCTGGCATCGCCATGATTTCCTGAAAGAGTTTGTCGCCATTTTTGTCGTAGATGTATTTAGATGGCAATGATTTTGGAAAAGAAGTTAGTCCTTTGATGATATCTTCTTTAAACGAGTGATGTATTTTAGACATGAGCTAATTTATTTGGCAAGTCGAATTCCGTTATACTGCCACCTGAGTTGTGGATGAAAAAAATTCCTATAAGTTGTTCTTGAATGTTTGATTGGCGTAGCAATGGATTTGCCTCTTAGCACTTTTTGGTTCACCATAAATTTGCCATTGTATTCGCCTAAAGCACCTTCAGCTTTTTTGTAATTTGGGTAAGGCAAGTAAGCACTTTCTGTCCATTCCCACAATTGTCCCCAGTCGAATTTGGATTGAGCCACTTCCCATTCGAATTCCGTCGGTAGTCTACAGCCTTTCCATTGTGCGAAAGCAAAGGCCTCGTAATACGAAATGTGACTCACTGGCAATTCGAGATCAAGTTCCTCTAAGCCGTTTAAGCCATACCTCAGCCATTTGCCATCACTAAAATGCCAATACATTGGAGACGAAATATGATGATTTTTAAGCCAATCCCAAGCTTCTGAATGCCAGAGCAATGGATTTTTATAGCCGTCATTTTCTATAAATTCAAGAAATTCTTGATTTGTGACTAAGGCATTCTGTATTTCAAAATCTTGTATGTAAACCTTGTGTGTTCCTAATTCGTTGTCATAGCAAAATGAATCGCCTTTGTGACCAATCGTGTAAGTACCTTCTGAAATTGTGATCCACTTTTTTTCAATATTTTCAACTTTAGACTCTATGAAAGCATCGTCGTATTTTGGAAAAAGAGGATTATGACCTAAAATGTATTTGATATCCGTGAGCAACAATTCTTGGTGCTGTTTTTCATGGTGAATACCTATTTCAATAACAGATTCTATATCGTTGTCAATTCCTTTTTCAATAAACTCTATCAGCTTTTCAGTGACATAGGCTCTGTAGTCGTAAATGTCCTTTACAGTAGGTCTGGATAGATTTCCTCTGTTTGTTCTTATCACTCTTTTTCCAATACTCTCGTAATAGGAATTGAATACATAGGCAAACTCTGGATGAAATAAGTTGTAGTTTTTGGCATATTTCTTTAGTAAAAACTCTTCAAAAAACCATGTCGTATGGCCTAGATGCCATTTTGGCGGCGATACATCGACAATGGGCTGTACAACGTAGTCTTCGACTTCAAGAGGCTTGCAGATAAGTTCTGTCTGCTGTCGAGTTTCTAAAAAAAAATCTTGAAGTTCCTTACTTGTCATTTTATACAGCTACGACACCTTTGATGTGCGGATGTGGATTGTAATTTAAGAGTTCAAAATCTTCATATTTGAAATCTAAAATCGAAGTCACCTCCGGATTTATTTTCATTTCTGGTAAAGGTCTAAAGTCTCTGGATAATTGAAGCTCTACTTGTTCCAAATGGTTCAGGTAGATATGAGCATCGCCAAAGGTATGGATAAAGTCGCCATATTCTAAACCACAGACTTGTGCAATCATCATGGTGAGTAATGCATAAGAGGCAATGTTGAAAGGAACACCTAAAAATATATCAGCACTTCTTTGATACAATTGAAGAGAAAGTCTTGGTTTGGCATTTTCGCCCCCTTCGGGGATTGGGGGACTGACGTAAAACTGAAAAAAAGCATGACAAGGAGGTAAGGCCGCTTTTCCATGAGCTACATTTTCTTCAAAAGAGATAGAGGTGTTTGGCAAAACACTTGGATTCCAAGCACTCACCATCATTCGTCTACTGTCAGGATTGGTTTTAATGGTTTGTATGACTTGTAGTAATTGGTCTATGCCTTCATTATTCCAATTTCGCCATTGGTGTCCATAAACTGGGCCTAAATCGCCCTTACTGTCGGCCCACTCATTCCAAATTCGCACACCATTTTCCTGTAAATACTTTACGTTTGTATCTCCTTTTATAAACCATAAAAGTTCATGGATAATGGATTTAGTATGAATTTTTTTTGTGGTGACTAGAGGAAAACCATCGTTTAAATCAAATCGCATTTGGTGTCCAAAGATGCTTATTGTTCCTGTACCTGTTCTGTCTTCCTTTTTAATGCCGTGAGATAATGTATGTTTAATTAACTCATGATATTGTTCCATATGTTTCAATTATTCTTATGAGCTAAAATTACAAATATTTTATTTGTTTGCCGTATAATCAAAATTGAATAATCCAATATTAATCAACATCATTTAGAACTAATGTTAATAGATTAAAAAACAGGTGTTTGTTTGCAAGATAGAGGTTATACCATTTGTGATTTGAAATTACTTTAAAAGAAAAAAAGGCGATTTATTACGGTAATTTCAAGTTATAAATGGTATTAAGAAGTTATTTCTTCTTTTTCGTCTTCCTCGGTATCTATTATGTTGATTTGTGGCTTTTTAAGCGTTTCTTTGTTTGCAATGCTGCGTTCTAAAGAGAGGAGTAACGAAGGTAGCAAAAGAAGATTAGACAACATGGCAAATAGTAAGGTCGCCGAAACCAAACCACCTAAGGCCACAGTACCTCCAAAACTACTTATCATAAATACCGAAAAACCAAAATATAATACAATAGAAGTATAGAACATACTAACCGTGGTTTCTCTTAAGGCTGGATAAACTGATTTTTTAATGCTCCAATCTCTAGCCTTAAGTTCTTGTCGATATTTTGCTAAAAAGTGAATGGTGTCATCCACACTTATACCGAATGCAATACTGAAAACCAGAATTGTCGAAGGCTTTATAGGTACACCTAGAAATCCCATCATTCCAGCAGTCATAAGCAATGGAAGAATATTTGGGATTAAAGAAATGAGAATCATCCTAAACGATCTGAACATCCAAGCCATAAACAAAGCAATCAGCAATATGGCTAGACTTAAAGATAGCACAAGATTATTTATTAAATATTTGGTGCCTTTTTGATAAATCAAAGCTTTTCCAGTCATACTGACTTCGTACCGTTCTTTAGGAAAAATCTTTTCCAATTTAGGTTCGAGTTCAGCTTCAATTTGTTCCATGCGTTTAACACCAACATCTTTCATAAACACCGTTAAACGCGCATACCTAGCGGTAGAGTCGGCATAAGCATTCAGTTTGCCATCTGCTTTGAAATTCTGAAAATACGGCAACATGAAGTTCTGTTCTTGACCAGAAGGCAATTGGTAAAATTGAGAGTTACCGTTGTAAAAAGCTTGTTTGGCGTATTTGGCCAAATTGACAACAGAAAGCGATTTGGAAAACTCAGGAAACGCTTCAAGCGTATTTCCGAGTTCTTCTATACTTTTTAAAGTTCTTAATTTGGATACTCCATTTTCACGTTTGGTATCTATCAGAAATTCTAAAGGCATGACACCATTAAACTCTTTTTCAAAAAATCTAACATCTTTAATAAACTCTGCTTTTTGTGGCATGTCTTCCAACAAACTCCCAGAAATTTTGATAAAGTATATGCCAATAAAACTCAGCATGAGCACGCCAACACTGGTAAAGTAGATGGTTATGCGTTTGTGCCTTACCATCGATTCAATCCAGTTTACAAAACCTTCAATCCATTTTTTGCCTAGATGTTTCAAATGCTTATCCTTTGGAGGAGCCATGTAGCTGTAGGCAATAGGGATAATTAATAAACTTAAGACGAAAATGGAGATGATATTGATGGACGCAACGGTACCAAATTCTTTGAGCAATTCACTTTGAGTGAAAATAAAAGTAGCAAAACCGGAAGCTGTCGTCACATTGGTCATCAGTGTGGCATTGCCAATTTTTGCAATTACCCGTTGAAGAGATTTTGCTTGATTTCCGTGTAACTTGATTTCCTGTTGGTATTTATTTATCAAGAAAATACAATTAGGAATACCTATAACAATAATCAGTGGCGGTATGATGGCCGTCAAGACCGTTATTTCGTATTTAAAGAGCCCTATAACACCAAAAGCCCACATTACGCCAATTATTACCGTACACATTGAAATAATTGTGGCTCTAAACGACCTGAAAAAGAAGTAAAAAATAAATGACGTAACCAGTAAAGCAGCCAATACAAACCATTTGATTTCGTCTATAATGTTCTGGGAATTCAACGTTCTGATGTACGGCATGCCTGTAACTCTTACGTCTATACTGCTATCTTCTGAAAATGTATCGATTAATGGTTTAAAATCTTTTAAAACAAAATCCTTTCTAGCCTTTGTGTTTACAATAGAATCCTCTAAAAATATGGTGGTTTGAATGGTTTTCGATTTAGAATTGTAAACCAAGCCATCATAAAAAGGCAATGAATCGAATAGCTTTGTTTTAAAAGCCGAAAGTGTGTTGTTAGTATAATTATCTGAGTTTATAATATCGACAAATTCAAATCTTTTAGGGTCAATTTTTCGGGTCAAATCCTTTAAATCTGTGATATCGACAACACTTTTAATTTCAGAAAAAGTTCTTAAGGTATCAGAAAGTTTTGCCCAGTGTTTAAATTTTTCTTTCGAAAAAAGATCCTCATCTTGTGTGGCGATCACAATAACATTTCCTTCGTTGCCAAATTTTTCTAAAAATTCTTGATACTGAACATTTAAGGGGTGCTTGTCTGGTAATAAGTTGGCTTCTGTAAAGGAAAACCCAATATATTTCCATTGCGAAATTAGTCCAGCGGTTATAGCGACTATTATGGCTATAAATGTAATTCGATTGCGGAGGATAGTGCCCGCAATAGTATTCCAAAATCCGAAACTAAAAAGTTTTTGCATGCGATATTGCTAAATCAATCCTTTATAATAAAATCTAATTGTTTTGATTAAAGATAATTATAATTGTATGTCGGGCGGCAAAGGTATGAAACCTAACTTATAAAATTGTAATAACAAATGGTTAATCCTGAAATATTTACAGTTCAAAGTTGAATGTGAACTTTAGAGCTAAATTATCTTCAAAATTAGGCAGATGATAGGCGCCATACCTGTATGCAAAACTTAGTCCAAATCCTAAAAACAATTTATTGAGTTCTATTCCAGCTTCGGAAAAACCTTTATCCAAGGTGTTGAAATCTATACCTATATGTCTTTCTGGGTTTATAAAATCGCCTATAGCATGTCTGGAAATCAAAACCAATTGTGGGCGAAACGTGTCGGTAATCTTAAAAGGTGAAAGCTTATGTTTGATGTGTAAACTGGCAAGTTTGGTGCTGAAAAATTCTCCAAAAAACATGGTTTCAAAACTCCTTACTCCAGCCACTGAAAATCGATCTAAAACACCTTGTTTATTTGGTGCATTAGGAAAAGCATGGTAAGTATGTGTAAGTGGAACATCGCCAGCGGCAAAATTTCCTTCTAAAACAAATTCTGTTTGATTAGAATTTAGATGATTTATGACATATTGCGTTTTGAGATTAACCTTTGTGAAGGTAAGATCACCGCCAAATGCCTGACCAAAAAATTGCTCGACTTGTCCAGAAATTACAGGGTATCTTTCATTATAGTTTACAAAATTGTTATCAAATTTTAAAAATTTGCTTTTTGGCGACCACCTTAAGCTTAAAACTGCTCGGGTTAAATCATAACTTTGAAGTGTCATATCGCCATTTAAAAAGGAATAATTTTCAGTTTGAAAAATCCTATCATGTGCAACTTTAAACTCTGATAATATGTCTGATGTTAGTCTTTTTTGGAGACTTAAAGAGGATGATTTTTCCTTGTAAAAAGAAATGATATTGACGAGTCGAGGTTCAAAAAGCGAATAGACTCTTTCGTCCGTTAGGTAACTTTGGTTTCCTACTTCTCTAACATCGTCCGTATATTCTAGGTTGATCCAGGTATTTGTATCTCTATGCAACAACAGGCCAGTATTTACTCCGTATTTTATGGTTTTGTCTTTTGTGCCGTAAGCGATATAACCACCTACTCTAAACTTTTCAGAAAAATCTTCGTTTGTTAGGCCTCCAATACCTAATCTAAATCCTTCGTAATTGTTTAGTTTGATAAGCGTTTTGAGATCAGTTTTCCACTTTAGGGTAGGGAAGAAGCCTTTGTTAAAACTCTGTACGCGTTTTATGCGCGATATGGTATTTTGCCTTTCAACCGTTTTGTCAATGCCTTCAAAAAATAAACTGTCATTAGAAGTTAAAGCAATTTTTCTGCGCCTATTCCAATATGTAGCGTTGTACCTATGTGCATTTTCATCGACTAAAATGTCGTAACCTTTTTCAATTTGCTCTTTAGAGTTGAAATTGTATGCATAAAAAATTGATGTAGATATCAAGGCATTGTTAATGTCTTCTTCTGCAACGCTCTTTTCTTGTAGTTTGCCAATGTCGATGTTTGTGCCGAATAGGCTAATTAGTTTTCCGCCTTTTCCTGGCGTCATGGTAATATCGATTTGCTTAGATACCCACAGTTTTTCATCCGAATTGTATTCGTACTTTTGATTTAAATCAAGTTTAATTTCATCATTTTTACTGACGTAAATTTCCGCAAGTGCGAAATTTTTGTCTATTAAAAGAACACCTTCCAGAAGTCTGTCTTCTATTTGTTTGTTTGGGGTAAATTTGATATAATAGAAGTTTTCATCGCTATGAATCAAATAATAATTGTAACCCTTTAAGTTGCTGTGATGAATAGGTGAGGCGTAATCACTCTCGAAGATGACATAAGTTTTATCATACCAGTTTAAATCATGCATGCGATGGCTTAGGATTTTTAAAACTGGTTGCTCAAAACCTTGATTTTTCTGAGCATCTACAAACTCTTTTACGGCATTGTTTTCAACATAAAATCTAGATATTCTCTCCGAAAATAGGTTCTCATTGTTGGCTTTGTAAGAAATACTATCCCTTTTAATTAAGGTCCTGTTGTATCTATTAAAGCCTAAAGCATTTGAAGTTTTAAAGGGGTTGTTAAATGCTTCATTTTCAATTACTTTTGTTATAATTGGTATAGCATTATCAGCTTCTCTAATCGATTTGTCTAATACGACTTGTGTATATAAATCGTCAACCCTTAGGCTTTTGTAGCCTGCTGCATAAATCTGTAGTTCCGCAGGTTTGTTGGTAAACTTGAGTTGGCCTAAAGCGTTGGAATATGCAATAGTATC
>JAUIFC010000097.1 GCA_030429455.1 Bacteroidia bacterium
TTTTTTTAGCCATGCAAACCAGATGTCTGTATCTCCATTATTTCGTTCGGAGACAAAGCCCAATTTACTGCCATCTTTACTCCAAACAGGGTTGTAATCGCCTTTTGGATGCATACTCACATTTACAGGGGCCTGGCTATTGTCGGCAGCATGGATAAAAATATCTTCATTAAAGTCCAAATTCGATTTGCTGTAAGCCAACCACTTGCTGTCTGGAGACCATGTGAGTCCACTTGGTGCATCCCAACCATCTAACAACGTCTTGCTATTTGACAGTTTAGCTTTTTCGTTAATGTCAAAGGTTTTTAGTCCACCTCTTCCAATCTGCAACGCGAGGCGCTTGCCATTTGGACTGATAACAGGATTTGATTCCTCAGCATTGGTTTTTGTAATTCGAGCAGTTTTTCTTTTAAAGGAGTAAAAGAGATTAGATTCATTTTCGTCTGAAGAGGATACGGCATAAAGGTCTTTTTGGCCTTCGCGGTCCGAAATGAATAACAACACAGAATCGTTCAGCCACGTTGGATTAGATTCTCTCGAAGGTTGATCCGTTAATCGTACCGATTTTGAATCTTCCTTATCATTTCGTGTAACGAAAATCTCTCCGCGATGGCTGTAGGCGATCAATTTTGCATTTGGCGAAATGGCATATTCATTAACACGATTTGTGACGGTCTTTTTTACCACAGGATCAAACCTGTAGTCGCTTTCGATGGTAATGCCTAAAGGCTTTGTCTGGTTTGTATTCCTATTGAACACATAAGACTGCTTAACGGTTTGGTAAGCTATTTTTTGTGTTGCGGCGCTTATGGAAAAATGCTGAATACCAAAATCTGTTCTTTTGGTCAGTTGACTTGTCGAACCTTGCAAGTTTGCTTGATGTAGATTGTATTTGCCACTTCTTCCAGATATAAACACGACTTCATCATTGTTTAACCATTGTGGATTAAAGTCGTTGGTGTCGTGCTGAGAGATGTTTGTGTAAGCATCACTTTCTATGTCATAAACCCAAACCTCTCGGTTTGCTGGGCCGTTGTAAGCTTCACGAGCTATTCTGCAAGTTCCTCTGGTAAAGGCTACTTTCTTGCCATCAGGTGATAGTACAGGATCAAATCCAAGGGCGTCCATAAAGCGGCGCTCAGTAGCTTTGTTGTTTTCAAGGATGTAGATTTCGGATTCTCGTTCGACTTGACGGTAGTTTCGACTTGTTATAAATAAAATATCTCCATCTGGAGTGACGCTGTAAGGCGTGTCGCTGGCAGAATGATAAGTCAGACGTTTTGGGATGCCACCATTCACCGAAATTTTATAAAGGTCGTTATTCCCAAATCGGTTACTGGAGAAAACCAAGAATTTTCCGTCAGCAGTCCAAATAGGGTTAGACTCATAAGCTTCATGAAGGCTTAATCGTGTTGTGTTTTGTCCAGATAAAGCACTTACCCAAATATCCCCTTGATAACTAAAGGCAATGCTATTTCCATCAGGAGAAATGGCAGGTTTCATAAGTGGTGTTTGTGCGGAAAGGTTGCCGAACAAGGCAAAAGCACACAAAAAATAAAGTATACGCATGTTTGAAATTTAATAAAGTTTATAAAGACTTTAAAAGTAAATGATTGCTTGCAATAACCACTCTATTTGAAGATAAATTAAGAAAATTATGGATAAATCTGATGCGCTGTTTCATCATTTTAAAGCTCCTTGATGGTTGGTGTGAATGGTTGAAATTAGTTAGCACAATAAACCCTTAACCAAATGCCAACTTATTCTTTCAGGTACATTAAGGCCAATGACAAATATCACTAGAAGCAATCATGTTGTAGCTCGTATTGGCGATCTTGATGAAGTAGAATTTAAAGTCGTTTAACCAAAAGGTCAGTTCACTGTCATGCTTTTCATGATTCAATAGTGGCATTAACTAATTAAAGCGGTTTTAACTTTCAATCTTAAGGTTTTTACGTTTCTTAATAGTGCTAGTTAACATAATTCCAATTAAAACTAAAATTGATAGCGCATAGATAACTGTTACAACATACGATTTATTTCTCATCATTGTGCCAAAGATTGACACATCATCTATGAAATACTTTGCTGTCAAAAGTGTCGTGATCAAATTCAAAACTGGCACGACTAAAAATACCGCAATCCATTTTGGAAAACTAAATTTTATTTGCTTTCTAAGGACATGTCGTAATGAAACAAATAAAATCCCAATTAAGACTAAACTCGTTACTATTGAAATAGCAAGGCTAAATTCGGCGTAACCTAACTTACTGGCAACCAGATTAATTATTAAGTTCATTATCCCATAAATGTCCCGTAAGGCCACTAAGCCAAATGCACCTATAATATAAGGTTTCAATTTACTAAACAAGTAGTTAAATCGATTCACTTTTTTATATTCTACAGACAAACATTCCTCGTCGCCTAATCTATGCTTGGCTACCAAAAAAGCTTCCATTTCTGTAAGACCATTACCTTCCAATTGCTGTATTTCGTCTCTGAGGTGACTTTCTAATTCCTCTAAATTATCTTTAGAAATTTCCGATTTCTTTGCAAATGTATCTTTCCAAAGATGTATTTGATGTTCTAAGCTAGTTTTGGCTCTATGTTCCATAATGATGTCATAATGTGATTGATTGTATTCCAGTTGTCTCTTTCTTCAAGGAGTTCTTTTTTGCCTTTGTCAGTAATTTTATAGTATTTTCTTTTTCTGCCTGATTCAGAATTTTTCCAAAACGACTCGATCAAATTCTTTTTCTCCAATTTGTGTAAAACAGGATACATCGTACCGTCTTTAAAATCGATCTTTTCATGAGATAATTCTTTAATCCGCTTGATGATTTCATAGCCATACGACTCGTTTTTAGACAAAATTGAAAGGATAATAGGTATCGAGGATGCGCCTATAAGTTCTTTTGAAATAGTAGTCATTTAATTTTTTTTCAAATATATACATAGAACTTCAATGTAAGCGAATTATTGTGTTAAATTCAATTTATCGGGTAACGAAATCGATTTTGTTAATAAATTTTTTAACTAAACTATTGTTAATATAGTCGTAATATTAACTGATAGGCTAACATATACATAAGATAGGATGATATAATTTCATTATTTATCAATTATTAAAATTATTTCAAACGATATCTTTATCAATATGCTAAAAGTTCGCTGGACAAGGCTAAAACCGTTTTAGTATGATGTGTTTCTATAATTTTGGTCATGAACTTTAAACATTTTTAATTATGAAAAGAATTTTTACAATTATGTTAACTGCTTTTGTGACCGTCATTTTCGCACAAGAAAACACTGCGGACGAGAAAGTAAGCGTTGGACTAAACCTAAACCACGACGCATTTTTTGGTTTTAACCCTATGATGACTTTTGGTTATGAGCTTAGCGATACAGCAGCCTTTACGGCTTACGGTATACAATGGGGCGCGGGAACAGGTAGCGTTTGGGGTCAATGGACCGAATTTGGGATTGGTTACAACAAGACGGTTGGCAACTTTGACTTTAACCCTCAACTTGGATTTACCATGGGAAGTCTGCTCTCAAGTGGTGCTGCTCAAGAAGGCGTGATAGGCGATGGTATTGTACCAAACCTGACCGTAAATTTTGGATCCGAAAAGTTTGAAGGTCAATTCTATTTCGGGTACTATGCCGCTTTAAGCGATAATACAGAAATGGGTGAAGCGACTAACAATTACGTCCACTATTGGTTAAATTTCGGTTACAAAGTTTCCGAATTCTTTTCTTTCGGTGCGCATTATGAAGAACTTTACCTTTCCGGTGGTTCTGTAAATGGTGGTGGAGATTTAGATCGAGCTGATGGCTATCAGTGGATTGGACCTTATGTGCAATTGCAAAAAGGAAATGCAGGGCTTAGGTTTTCTTTTGGAGCAAACAATGTAGATGACGACGGATTTGCACAAAATGATTTTTATAAACTCACTTTTTTTGTAAATCTATAGGACAGAAATCATTAAAACTATTGGAATGCCATAAACACTTAACTCTTTGAGAGTTGAGTGTTTTTTATGAGTTGGAGAGAAAGCGATTTAAATGCGTATTAAAACTGAAAGTCTTTAGGTATTTACTCATGACAACACTGATTAATACATTTGAAAATTACTGTAATCTACTTTTACATTCAGCGTTTTAGCGTTGTCAACAGGTTTTTTGTTTTGGTAAATTTTGGAATCAAATGCTTGATTGACATTGTAATCCAGCGCGTTGGCCATATCGATTCTTGAGGATCTTGTATTGATGTAAAAATTAAATGGTACATCTGGCAAGTTTACCTTTCCGTTGGAGTTTCTAAGATTGATGTCGATGTAGGTAAAATCATTATGAATATCATCGATGACCAACTCTCCAAAAGAACCTTCAATAAGTGCTTTGTTTTCAATGCTTTTAACATGCAGGTTAGATGTTTTTGAAATAGAAACAAAATTTACAACCTTGCCAATATTCACTTTTTTTGCATATCTGATATTTAAGTTAAGCGCATTTGCTTCGGCAACATCGATTTTTGAGTGCGAAGCTTGTATTCTGCAATTCTCTCCTCTCAATTTTTCGATTTGCAAACCTGAATAATTCAGGTTTGCATCGATTTGGTTGAGGTCTGCAATTTTCAATTTGCTGCGCTTAACATCAAGATTTAGCTTGGCGTCTTTTGGCATTTTAATGGTTATTTTCTTTTTAAGCTTACTTCTCATTTGGATTCTTTCAACCTTGGCTTCCATTTGTTTTAGAGCTGGACGAAGATTTTTTTGCATTTCAAATGCATAGACTTTTATCGAATCTTTTAAGCCACTTTTTTGCATTTCTTCTTTAAACTTAATCTTCCATTCCTTCATTTCTTTTTTAAATGTAGAATCGTTAATCATATTTTTCATTTCATCTTGAAACTGTAAGATATAAGCTTTACCATCTTCTTGAAATTTTTCCATATCAAAATCGAATTTGAAGTCCACATTTGGCATTTCTGGAAATGGCGGTGGTGGCGGTACTTTCACGTGTACGTCGTCTGTATAAATCTCGAAGGTGTTACCTGGTGCAGAAAAAAATACATTGTCTATACCTGGAAAATGATGCCTTCCTTTTCTACCCGCTTTAATTTCAACTTTAGAGGAATTGCCTAAAGCTTCAAATTGGAATTTATCTAATAGCTCTTTTGCAAGTTCTTCATCTTCAATCTCTAAGGATACTTCAGCTTCTACCTCAACGCGGTTTTTGTTCCATGTTTCGACCACAATTTCTGCATTGTAGGTGTTTAGAATAACTTCTACGTCTTTGTTGACCTCGAAACTTTCTTTAAAGGTCTTTGTCGTTTGTGCGTAGCTCCCTATGACTACCAAAAAGCACAAACTAAATAAACTTCTCATCGGGATTGTTTTCATTTTGTTTTGGATTTAAATTGTTCAACTTTTGTTTTAGATCTTGAAGCAATTCTAATCTAAGTTGTAAGTTGTCTATCATCGCATTGATGATTTCTTCAGATATCCCATAAGTATTAAGGTCTTCTTCTAGCTCGTCGTAAGCGTTATTTATGGTTTTTAGCTCTTCCAAATAGCTGGTAATCATCGCATCGTGGTCTGTAGAGGTTTCGAGCGTTGCCAATTCTACTTTGATCGATGTGAGGTAATAATCTTCTATGGTTTTTAGGTCCGGAGATATATCACCTAAACTAATTTTAGAGTTTTCTACAATTTGGTTGTTGTTTTGTGGGTTTTCACCAAAAGGTGTATTCATCACAAATACGGTACTCATTACCGCTACTATAAACACAGCTGCCATTTTCAATAGCATGCTGTAATCTTTTTTGGGCTCTTCTCCAAACTCTTTAGCGAGTCTAGCTTTAAAAATATCTTCGTGGCCTTTAGACATTTTAAAAGATGATGAAGAATAGTCGAAATCTTTACGCAAATCTTTCATATCTCAATGCTTTAAGTTTTTCTTTTAGTAATTTTTTTCCTCTATGTAATTGAATTCTTGAGTTGTTTGGTTTTATGTTGAGAATCTCTCCAATTTCGTCATGGTCATAACCTTCCATAAGGTACAATTTTAGTACCGTTGCATATTTTTCATCAAGGCATTCGATACAAGCACTAATATCTGCTGTCGAAATATTTTCGCTTACATGCCATGTATCCTCTTCATCTTCTGCAACTTCCAAATTGACATTCTCAATATTTTCATGGTACTTATGTTGCCTGTAATAGTCAATGCTTTGATTGATTACTATTCGCTTTAACCAAGCGCCAAAAGTGGTTTCGCCTGTAAAGCTATTTATGTTTTTAAAGGCTTTGATAAATGCTTCCTGGGTCGCATCTTCAGCCAAATCCTTTTGTTTCAGATACCGCATAGACACGCAAAGCATCGCATCGCAGTATTTGTTATATAACTTAAGCTGAGCTTTTCGTTTTTGCTTTTTACAGTCTTCGATTAAATTTGATGTAAACACGCCGGCAGTGTTATTTAAAAATTAAAATTGCTTCACCCTATATACGAACCATTCATTGTGGCGTTACAAATATTTAAAATTAAATTGACAAATCTACAGCATTATTATTTTATATATTGAAAATCAGAATGTTATAATTAAAGGCTCTTTGGATATTTGTTTTAAGTTGAAGAAAAATTATGTTTTGTTTTTGAATAAAGCGGTATAAATTAGTGAAGTTTGTAACAGATTTAAATTAAAATTGAAGGCATCCATTGTTATTTATTGGTTGAAAAGAGACCTTAGGCTTCATGATAACGAAGCGCTCCACAAAGCGATGTCGACGCCTTTTCCTTGTTTATGCCTTTACATTTTTGAAGATATTTTGCTTAAAAACCCGCATTACAGCGAGAGGCATTTCAATTTTATTTCGCAGTCATTGGCTGAAATGAATAAAGACTTAGACAAACACCATACAAGAATCCTTACTTTAAAAGGAGATGCCATTGCCATTTTCAATTTACTGCTCTCCAAATTTGAAGTCAAAGGTGTTTTTTCGCATCAGGAAACTGGTTTAGATTGCACCTATAAACGTGATTTAGCTTTAGCACAACGATTTAAAACTCAAAGCATCCCTTGGACGGAAACGCAGCACAACGGCGTAAAACGCTTTCAAAAAAACAGGCGCACTTGGCAAAAGGATTGGGAACACTACATGTCCATGCCTCAGATTCCATTTAGAGCAAATGATAGACGTTTTCTATCCCTTTCTGTCCTGAACAATCTTCAATTCGACGAAGTGAATCTCAGTTCAAGATTTTCTAAACAATTTCAACCCGGTGGACGATCCTTCGGACGCAAATATGCCAACAGTTTTTTCTCTGAACGTATTCTTAACTACAGCAACCACATAAGTAAACCAGAGTTATCTCGTGTATCGTGCAGCCGATTATCACCTTACATCGCTTGGGGCAATTTGAGTGTTCGGGAAGTTGTTCAGCGGTTATCCATTTTAAAAGTTGAAAAGAAAAAAATTAAAACCAAATCCATTGGTCGGCAATTCAATGCCGTGGCCTCCAGATTGCGTTGGCAAAGCCATTTTATTCAAAAGTTTGAACAAGAATGCCGCATGGAGTTCGAACCTGTGAACAAAGCCTATGTCAATTTATTTCACATAAACGAAAGCTACATCAAAGCTTGGAAAAATGCCGAGACAGGTTATCCGCTTATCGATGCCAGCATGCGCTGTGTCGTCGAAACGGGTTATTTGAATTTTAGAATGCGAGCCTGCTTGGCTTCGTTTTTATGTCACCATCTGTTTCAAGGCTTTTGGCATGGCAGTGCGCATTTGGCGGCACAGTTTTTAGACTTTGAACCAGGCATACACTACCCTCAATTTAACATGCAAGCGGGCGTCACGGGAATAAATACCATACGTGTTTATAATCCTGTATTGAATGCTCAAAAGCACGATGCAGAAGCGCGTTTTATCAAAAAATGGCTACCCGAATTGAAAGACTTGCCGCCAGATATTGCGCATCAACCTTGGGTAATGACAGACATGGAACAGCAGTTTAACAATTTTGTGTTAGGCAGAGATTATCCCAAACCGATTGTAGACATCAAAAAGACAAGGCAACATGCCCTCGATACCTTATATAACCTGCGGAAGCATGAATTGTCTAAAATGGAAAGTCAACGGATATTGGAGACGCATACTTTGCCAAATAGAAAACCTTAGACACAATTTTAAATTTTGTAGTATGTTTTAATACATCAATTTTGAGCAGGAAATGTACCACTTACACAAATAATAAAGTTTATAGCAAGTGAAGGCTGCCTAATATCTACGGCTGTGCCATTACCTGCCGATTCCGTGCTTTGCTGCTTCATATTCACTTCAGTTCCTGCAGCACGATATTCGTTATCAAAAATACCTGTGTTTGCAAAATAATTGTTTTCAGGACTGTTTGTGTTTCCTAGTTCGCTCACCGCTTTTATGTTTATATTATGTGAATGTGTTGGGATATTCTGTGTTGTTAAAGTTTTAGTTTCAGTTCCCGATTCTTGACCCAAAGTATAATTTGTCAGTCCTGGTCCATTTCCAAATCCAACAGGCACTCGACCTCTCAAATCTGGTAAAGCAAACGTGCTTGTTCCATTGCCTCCAAAAGAAGTGCCAATCACAACAAAGAGTTGTGAATTACTAGCTATGCTTAAAACTTGACCATTACAAAATGCCCAACCATTAGGTGCATAGTTGCCTGCAAACATTCTAATTTCTCCTATAATGCCTTCTTGAGCATTAACACTTGCATAAAATAGAACCCCAACAACAAAAGTAAATAACGTTGATTTTTTCATAATTTTTTTTGATTTACGTCAAATTTAAACTTTTTTTTAAATATTATTTTAAAAAGTTCAATTTAAATAATTCTTGTTTAGACTGGAAATTAAACGTCATCAAATTCTGCTAGGCAATATTCGAACTACAAACCAATGTTCAAAACTCTTGTATTTGATGAGTTCCTATTTATATTGGTCATATATCAAACTAAAACTATTAGATGATGTTATGGGAGCTCAAAACAATTTTAAAATTATAACCCATTTAAAACATCATCATGCAAAAGACTAAAAAAGCTGCTCCAATTACTTGAAGCAGCTCACTATAAAATCCAATTATGAAAAATCTACTCTATCATAACTTTAGTTGTATAGGTTTTATTGCCTTGAGTTAAATTAATGGCATAAATACCTGCATTTAATTTACTCGCATCTACATTTATGGTATGTCCTACCACATGATATGTTCTTGTGACAACCGTTTTTCCAAGCATGTCGGTAACACTAACTTCGACTTCTCCAGATAAACTAGGCGTCGTTATGCTAAAGTTACCATCACGTGTTGGGTTTGGATATAGACTAAAGTCTGAACCAAAACTACTGTTCTCAACACTCAGCGTTGTATTGTCAAATACCAAACTAAAACGGTCTTCGGCTGTACTTTGTGGGATGTTAGTATCGACTGAAAATGTATAAGCTTGATTAGGTGTAATCTGTGTTGTGGTGTTCAGATAATTATCCTGAACAAAGACTTCTATATTTGGGTCCCAGTTGTCTAAGTTGATTCTAAACTCGTAGTTTGTGTCTCTGTATTGATTTGTAAATAACGGAATAATATCATTATCCTGCGGAATCGCTCTCCGATCTATAGAAAGCAGCATACTAAAGCTAGTAGCTAAATTTTCATCCTGATTGAATAATTTACCAAAATCCTTATCGTCTAGATTGCTATCAAAATTGGAATTCAATTTGAATTGTAAGACATCTTTTCTGGTGTTTTCACCTTGACGGTACAATTCTAAGTTTGCGGCTAAAGTCTGGTCTGTACTAAAGACAACAGTAGCATTAGAACTACCTACAGCTTTATCAGTTTCTTCGAAGTACAAAGAAGGATTTGTATTTATCGTTGATTCATTTTGTACCCAAAAACTCTGGCCTGGTTTTATAATTTTGTTAGAGGATAAAGCCACATATCCTTTATTAGCTGGATCGTAAACAGATATATCTGCCTTAAGATCACCTGCTCTTGTAAGGTTGTCAAAATCTACATTTGCTTGATAAGGGTTAGCAACCAAACTCCAAAAATCAGCGACGTCACTTAAAGGAACTGAAGCATTACTACCAGGATACTCTCCCACGTGTAAACTTCCTGTTGCACTCAGTGTAGTTTCGTTTGCAGCTGGTGCTGGACTCGCCGAATGATCTATTGTGCGATCACCACGAACTAATAAGACATATGGTGTTCCAACTACAAGGTTTGTTGCATCGGTATTGGCAATTGAGGTATAATCGTCATCTTGAGTACCGCCATTTGTATTTGAATTATCAAAAGTAAACATAGAAGGGTTATTTGTAGCTGTAGCATCAAACCCATTAGTTGCACCATCAGCTCCTGTAATATGTGTGTTTTGTTGCCAATTGTTAGAGATAAAATTGGTTGTTGTAACAGGTGAAGACACCAGTCGAAACGCTCTATTGGCAGACATATAGCGCTCTACGGTAACGTTGCCAGAACCTGACAATGTCCCGCTAAACTCGTCAAATTGCGCTGTGCCAAATTCATTGCTGCTGAATGTCAAATTCCCATTATTAAATAGGTTTCCAGTAAGGTTTAATACAGCGGTATTTGTGTTTGAGGTTGGCGTTAATTGCAGCGAAGCATTAGATTCTATAATCAAATCATTAAGTTGAATTGTCCCACTATCTATAGGAAAATTGGCTATAGAGGTGCGATTGGGAATTATTACATTATCTGTGGTTCCTGGCACATCACCATCTAACCAATTTGTTGAAGTTGTCCAGGAATTGTCTGTCGCTCCAATCCACGTTTTCACAAAAGGTGCATTATCCGTATTGTCCTTTCCTGGGGAAAAATTAATGGAATTGCTTCCAATGCTCGTGTGTTGTACAAAAGCTCCTGTAAAATCAGGACTTCTGGCAATGGATTGGTCATTATCTGCTTCACTTCCATAAGTATATGAATCGATTGTGTTATTTGATTCATCAGTAATTGAAACAGTATCACCTGAATTATTAAGTGACAAATTACCTCCAGAAGCGACCTGTACGATACCTCCAACATTGGTAAAACCCGAAGTATTGCCTCCGCCAAAAACTACAATGCTGCCATTTGGCGGAATAATTGTTCCAGCTGGAAAAACATGTTTGTTGGTTGAGCCTTCTTTTAAAATATAATTTGAGATATCTAATGTGATGCCGCTCGTATTGTATAATTCTATAAATTCATCATCGGCCGAATCTCTCGTTCCATCGCCATTGGAGTCGCCTGACAAGTCATTTGCAGGGTCTGCGAATATTTCGTTAATTATTAAGATTGGGAGTTCGTTGTCTTCAATTATTAAATCAAAAGAATCTTGAACACCAATTTGAGCATTATTTCCTCCTGAAACATTCTGTAATGCAAACGTCAACGTTTCAACAACCTCGCTTATTACATCATCTGTAATTGTAATTGTGACTGTTTGATTCAATGAAGAGCCAGCAGGAAAAGTTACACTTTGTGTTGTGTAATTATTTATATCACCAGCATCTCCAGAATTTAGAGCAACTTGAACATTTGTTGCATTTGTGGCATCTTGATTAAGAATAGTCAAACTAATATCTGCAGTTCCATCACCTTCATTTACTGTGATTGAAGAAGCATCAAATTGAACGATTGTATCTGTTGCTAGAATACCAGTGACTTCAAGATTATCAAAAAAATATTGTTCACTATCAGCATTATTATTCACAGATATTTCCACGTAAGCATTTGTGCCTGTTCCAGTTATATTTGCAGAAAAACTCTGTAAAGTTGAACTTAATTGTGTTGAACCAAAAAACATTGGATCTCCCGGTGCTGCATCATCGACTACGCCTTCAAATAGAAGTTGTGGAGAACCATCTATATATGCTCTTATCTCATAAATATCCCCTGATGCTTCAAAGTCACCATTGGCACCAGCATCTAAACTAAGTTGAAGATTAACGTAGCCATTTATAGAAAATGTTTCACTTGTAAAAATAACTACGCCATCAACATCTTGGGTTTCAAATACTCCAGACTGAACAGCAAAATAGTCAGAATTATCACTGAAAGTTCCAGCTGATGTGTTGATTGACCAATCTACTCCTGCTACATCAGTTGTTAATCCTATTGTTCCCTTGTCATCTTCACCTGTAAAATTATCAAGATAAAGCGTTGTCTGCCCGAAAATCAAACTCGTTCCGAAAAAAGATAAAAATCCTAAAAATGTAATTTTTTTACAAAGTTTTTGCATTTTGAATAAGTATTAGATTGAATAGTTGCCGTAAAGATAGTATAAAAGCTTATATTCTAAAATATTTCATTTTAAGCCTTTGTTAAATTTACGTATTCTATCATTTACTCTAATGATCAATGTTCTAAAAAATAACGTAAAAGCGTATCAGATTTATCACCACTATCTCGCGCCTAACTCCATTATGTGTTCGTTTTTTTTATAACTGAAGTTTTTGTGTAGAGATAAGACCAAAGACGTAAATGCCTATTTGCTAAAAAGGAAGTTGTAAAGCGTCGTTTGATGTTTGCTAATCCCAAATCCCAACTCAAACTTAATCATCAACTGACTTAAGAGATATTGAATAGTTTATGATGTGTCCTTCTTTGAACCACAACCAATGTTTGAAAAATGACTGCGCCTTGTAAAACCTTGGTCGCTATCATGAATAAGATTGGTATGTTTTTTAAGGATATATGTTGGTTGTAGCTCATATATTGCTATTAAGCCCATTTGAGGTTGATTTTTTGAGCTAAATTAATTGTCTTTATGAGCTTAAAGCCAAAGTATGATTGAACAAAGAAAACAAAATATGCTGGTTAAACGACTTTAAATTCGACTTCGTCAAGGTCGTCTATACGAGCTACAACATGATCGCCTTTAGTGATATTGACCATTGGTCCAAGTGCACCAGAAAGAATAAGTTGGCCTTTTGATAGGGGTTTGTTGAGTTTTGCCATTTTTTCAGCCAACCATTTGACGGCAATCAACGGATTGCCCATGCATGCTTTTCCAGTACCTTCGGAGGCTAATTCGTTGTTCTTAAACATTTGCATCTGGCAATTTTCTAAATCAACATGATGCAATGGTATTCTGTTTTCACCAACGATATAGTGACTTGCCGATGCATTGTCGGCAATGGTATCCATGATGTTAATATCCCAATTTTCAATTCGACTTCCAACAATTTCTATCGCAACAACAACATAATCTATAGCGTTTTTGATGGTTTCGATATCGATGGTCTTTTCAGTCAAATTATCTTTTAGGACGAAACCTAGTTCTGTTTCTGCTTTGGCTTGAATCAATAATTCATCAGGAATTTCTGATTCGGATAAAAACCCCATATCATCGAACAACATCCCAAAATCAGGCTCACTAACACCTAATTGTTGTTGTACCGCCAGTGATGTTAATCCAATTTTTTGACCTACGATACGATGTCCATTTTTAATTCTTTGTTCTGTATTAATTTCCTGAATGTTGTAAGCCGCGTCTATATTTTTTTCTTCAAAAAAATGACGAATTGGAGAGCATGGACTATTTTGCTCTTTTGCAGTTCTAATTTGGCAAGCCGCTTTTTCAATCACGCTTTGCATATCTATTGATTTCTATTTCTCATTTCGTCCAGTTTTTCCTTGTCAAGCACATAATCTTTGATGTCTTTGTCTTTCCATCGATGGTATAAAAATAGTGGCATAAAAATAAATACACTAAATAAAACAGAGAGGCCAATAAAGCGTTCTCCAATTTCTGGATTGGTGTTAAACGATTTTTCGTAATACCCATACCCGAATCCAATCAGCATAATAGTAAAACAAATTCTAAGCACGTATTTCATCCTTATTTTATTTTAATCTCAAATCTACTAATTTATCTCTATAAGCGGTTAATAATTTAGATTTTGATATGAAACCTATGTATTTTCCTTCCCTTACAACAGGTAGATTCCAGGCGTCTGTCGATTTAAATTTTTTCATGACCACTTTAGCATTGCATTCTTGTATGTCTATAATGTCTGGAGCTGTTTGCATGAGGTCGCTTACAAACACCGTGTGATACATCTCTTGATTAAACATGATACTTCTAATGTCATCGAGAAGTAAAATGCCTTTAAAGTCGCCATCATTCGACGTTATCGCAAAAAGGTTTCTTGAGGATTGTGTGACACCTTTTTCTACAATATCACCTAAAGTCATATCGATAGTTAAAACCACAAAATTTTTTTCAATAAGGTTATTGATTTGAAGCAAACTTAAAACAGTTTCGTCTTTATCGTGCGTCACTAGTTTGCCTCTTTGCGCTAATTCAATATTATAAATCGAGTGTTTTTGAAATCGCTGACTGATCACATAAGAAATGGACGTGCA
>JAUIFC010000098.1 GCA_030429455.1 Bacteroidia bacterium
TTACTATTTTGTGGATCGGTAATTGTTCCCTTTTTCCATTGTTCGTCCTTGAATTTCAAGTCTTCAATAATCTCTAGACCAAGAACAGGTTTATCCTTTTTCTCCCCTTCACATTTGGTACAAAGAACCCCTTTTCGAGATTCGTTTAGAATTTTTACTACCTTACCTGATAGCGTGTTGTCCTCTGATTCATAAATCTTTACGATTGATTTTTCATTCCCTTCTTCGTCAACAGTTTTCCAATAGCCTTTGACATCTTGCCCAAAAGAAAACTGAAATAGAACTAAAATAAAAAGATACTTATTCATGAGATTTGTGTTTTAATCTGTAAATACTGGCATTAAGTTCGAATCCAAGCAAAAATATATTGGAGTTTAACCAAATATAAATCATCAAAATTAATAAGGCACCAATGGAACCATATAATTTGTTATAGGTTGAAAAATTATCAACGTAAATCGAAAATAAATAAGTGGTCACTATGATCAAAAAAGTTGTAAAAAAAGACCCAACAGAAATAAATTTAGACTTTCTACTCTCCCTAGTTCCAAAATAATACAATATGGTAATGGCTGAAAAAAGAACAAATAACAAGATGCCATATCTTCCAACATTTGCCCAAAATATTTCGTCGCCAACAATGCCCAATTCTTTTAAATTTTCGATAATAATGGTAAAATAAATTGTTGCTATAACTGAAAAAAGAATCATCAATGCCAGTAGTAAAGCTACACCAACGGCGACAATATATTGTCTGATAATACTTCTGTTTAGTTTGGTATGGTAAGAAAACTCGAAGCTTGTAAAAATGGCATTTACACCATTGGACATCAAAAAGATGGATAGGATAAATACAAAAGATAGTAATCCAGCTCTTGGATTGTTTGCTATATCCAAAAAGATATCGTTAAAGAAAGGGACTGTTTTACTTGGCAATAATTCTTCTAAAAACAAAAGTACTTCATTTTGAAAATCGTCGATAAAAGTGATGAAGGGAATTAAATTTAAAATGAATAAAAGAAAAGGAAAAATAGCCATAAAAAAACTAAAAGCTATTGAACTGGCTCGGGTTGAAAATGTACCTTCAATGATTCCAAAAAAGTACATTTTGAACAAGTCATAAAGGCTTAATCCCTCGAGTTTATACAGTTTAATTTTGGTACACAGTTTTGCAATATGCTTGACCACTGGAATATCAAAAATAACTTTATCGATATTATCCTGCATTTTAAATTGCCTTTAGACTCATATCCATATTGTATACCGAGTGGGTTAATGCTCCGCTAGAAATGTAATCCACGCCACAATCGGCATAAGCTCTAGCGGTTTCTAGGGTAATGCCTCCAGAAGATTCTGTAAGGCATTTGTCGCCAATAAGTTCTACTGCTTTCTTCGTATCTTCAAAAGAAAAATTATCAATTAAAATTCGATAAACTCCGTCATGTTGAAGTATTTCCTTTATTTCATTTAAATCTCTTGCTTCTACGATAATTTTTAAATCCAAATTATGTTGAGCCAAATAAGCTTTAGTTTGAGATATTGCTTGGTCAATTCCTCCTGCATAGTCGATGTGATTGTCTTTGAGCATGATCATATCGTACAACCCAAATCTATGGTTTTCGCCACCAGCAATTTTTACTGCCCATTTTTCGAGCGCTCGGATTCCTGGCGTCGTTTTTCGAGTATCCAAAATCTTGGTGTTTGTTCCTTCAAGACAATCGACAAAGGCTTTTGTTTTGGTAGCTATAGCACTCATACGTTGCATGGCATTGAGCACCAAACGTTCAGCTTTCAAAATCGACTGACTGCAACCTGAAACTACAAATGCCACATCGTTTATTTTTACAGCATCACCATCGTTCAGAAACACTTCTACTTCAAGGGATTCGTCAACATATTGAAACACTTTTTTGGCGAACTGAATACCTGCCAAAATACCGTCTTCTTTTATTAATAATTTTGCTGAACCTTTGGCCTCTTTTGGAATGCATGACAGCGAAGAATGGTCACCTTCGCCTATATCCTCACGAATGGCATTTTTTATGATGATTTCAATTTCAGTCATGAATTGATCCAATGGTATCATAGTTGCAATTTATGGTTACAAATTTATATCAAATCGGCAACAAAATAAATTTATTTCATTGAAACTACAGCATTTTAAATCTCGCAAAACCTTATTGCAAATCCACTTGATACACCATAAACGCATCATTTTCGTCTAGGCATAAAAGGACGATTTGTTTTCTTGAATAATAGAGGTCTGTTACTTTTTTACCATAAATCGGAAAACCATTCAACAGTTCTGCTTTCTTATTAAAGAGGTAAATCTTTTGTTCTTGCCCGTCTGCAATGCTCACGTAATTATTGGTAATGATCGGATTAGAGTACAACCCGTAAGGCAATTCCGCCTCAAAGTCGTCGATAGACAATATATTCTCAGACATATTGACCAAGGTATTCAAATCTGCTGTAAACTTTGGATTAATCCAATTCTTTTCTTTAACATCTATTCCGCCTTTTGAATCGATAAAAACCAATTTTCCTTCTGCACTTAAGCTTACAAACTTGCCTTTATGGATATACCATTTACTGCCATTGTGTTCAAAATTTTTATCCAATTTCACCCTTAACTTTCCTCTGCGGTTTAAGATTTCAAAATGTCCAGAATCGTCTTGAACAATAATGTAATCTTTGCCACCCATTCGAATATGTTCGACTGGATATTTTATAAAGGTTTTTGCCTTTTTGTATTTAAAGCCCTTTACTTTTTTAGCTTGTTTATCGTACATTGTTATCCTTTTATTATTGACAACCACAAAACGATAAGTCCCATTTTTATCATAGTCGAATACAGACAATTCTTGCGTAATTTCGTCTTTACTTCGTATTGGAAATGGCGCTACATCTTTGCCGTTTTTGTCTAAAACATAAACCCTATTTTGCGTAGCAAATGCCAGTTGAATACGCTTATTTTGATAGATGTCAATGCTAGTAATTTTACCCACTATTGGCGAGTCTAATTGTTTAGACCATATCAAGTTGCCCTTTGTATCCTTTAAATACAAAACGTTGCTATTGTCTTGATATACAATATCATATTGCCCTGTTCTCCAATTTTTGAAAAATTGAGGTGCCGATAAAATACCATCTTCAGATTTAATACGAACGACCTGTTCCACCTTGGCACCAGAAGCTTGTTCCTTGGTTTTTCTTTGTAAAATATTGAAATACGCAAATCCATCTTCAACATTCATTTGAGAAATCAGGAATTCGTGCTTCGACCAATTTATCTTTTTGAAGTCTTTCTTTTTCTTTTTAGAAAGTTTTTCATCTAAAATCGACTCCAATTTAGATAAATTGGTAAACCATAAAATATGACTTTTAGCATTAAGAAAGTCCATATGGTATTTAAAATTAGACTGATTGGATATTACATTACCATTATTTAGTTCGATAATCATATCCTCTATGGTTTGCAATCTATTGGATGCTAGAATGATATCATTATGTATTGTAAAATATTCAAAACTTAAATCATCGAAATATTGACTCAAATTCTGATCATTTTGTAATTTGGTAGTAAGCTGAAAAACGTCGAAGGACCCAAAAGAAGTAAGAGGTTTAGATCGCCTATTTAGGTAATCGAAGGTTTCATCGATGTCTTTGGCCACCATGGCGTGAGCAGATGTATTTGTAAAATCGATTTGTGCAATTTCTGAAACTCCCAACCATAAACTATCGCTGTTAACGGCATTGTTTACAGATTTATCCAGAGCAAATAATTTCTTATAATCGGAAATAAGAATAGTTTTTGCCTTGACAAAGTTATTTGGAATAACTTCTGAAATGATAGATTCTGTTTGCTTGACATTCTCAAAAGAAGTCCATGAAAAATCTTGACGTTCAGATTTTAAAACAATCCCGCTTAAAAAGATTTCATTTTCAGTAAGATTCAAATCAAAGCCTACATGATCTGACATGTCTAGAAAAGGCATAAAAGATAAATCTGTAAACGTTTCCTTTGAAATAGCTTCTAATAGATTTGTATTTATGATAACAGACGACGAACTATCTGACAACACATTAGCAAGTTTGGTAATAGATGAAGGAATCTCTATGTCATTTTTGTAATTCCTAATAATATTTTCCAAGATAATTTTTGATGTGCTAAAGACGTAATGATCAGATAATTTTGAGTAGAAAAAAGAGGTGTTGCCATTCTCCAAACGCATCACTTCTTCACCATCGTAAACAATAGTTTCTGATGATTGAACTTTTAAGGTTAAAGAATCTTTTTGTTTAAAAATAAGTGTTTCTGCATGTTCACTTTTACCTAACGTATGATAAGTGATGAGGGATTTTTCAGGCATGTCGATAATACTTTCCCAAGTATTGAAGTTTAAAAATTCCAACAAGCTTACAGAGTTGTTCTTTTTCAAAAAAGACTGTTTATCCAATACATTTTTCCAATCTTCGAAATGGTTGATTTGTAAAATCACACCAGCACTTGGCGCGATAAATTCAAGTATATCAGATTTTCTTTGTTCTTTTTTTTCACAAGAAATCAAAATAATAAGAGATAATAATAAGAGGATGTACCTCATATTTCTTTTAAAATAATTCATATTAAAAATCAAATTTTAATTGCTCAGGTAATAATTTAAAACTTTGTCTGTGTATGTCTGTCTGACCAAATTTTTTAATCGCTTCTCTATGTTTTTTGGTTGGATAACCCTTGTTATTTATCCAATCGTACTCAGGATAATCCTCATGCAATTTTTCCATCAATTCGTCTCTGTAGGTCTTTGCAAGGACAGAAGCTGCTGCAATATTCATAAATTTAGAATCTCCTTTAACCACACAGAAATGTTCGATAGCATTGTAGGGTTTAAACTTGTTGCCATCGACTAAAATAAACTCTGGTATAACCTTCAGTTTATCAATGGCTTTGTGCATTCCTAAGATGGAAGCGTTCAAAATATTAATCTCATCGATTTTTGAAGGTGCTATGTGAACAACGCCATAGGCTATGGCTTCCTTTTCGATAATGGGCTTTAAAGTTAAACGCTGTTTTAAGCTCAGTTTTTTTGAATCGTCTAACCACTCGTGACTAAAATCAACAGGCAAAATTACGGCGGCAGCAGTGACGGGACCAGCCAAGCAACCACGACCCGCTTCGTCGGTTCCGCACTCCATTCTTTCTGCTTTTATTCTGTGTTTTAGCATGAGCCAAAAGTAGAAATTTTATAACTAAAAAAGCAGCAAACCAAAGGCTTACTGCTTCAAAATATAATGTTTTTATTAACTATTTGTTCTCTTCGTATCTTCTTGATACTTCGTCCCAGTTAATCACGCTAAAAAATGCGTTGATGTAATCTGGTCTTCTGTTTTGGTAATTAAGGTAATACGCATGTTCCCAAACATCTAGTCCTAAAATTGGAGTGCCTGCACAACCAACACTTGGCATTAATGGGTTGTCTTGATTTGGAGTAGAACATACTTCTACGCCACCTCCTTCGTGGACACATAACCAAGCCCATCCAGAACCGAACTGTGTTGCTGCAGCTTTGGAAAACGCATCTTTAAACCCTTCGAACGACCCAAAAGAATTGTTGATGGCATCTGCTAATGCGCCACTTGGATTTCCACCTCCGTTTGGAGACATAACTTTCCAAAATAAATTATGGTTGTAATAACCGCCACCATTATTTCTTACAGCAGTGTTGGACAAATCTAGGTTTGATAAAATGTGTTCTATAGATTTCCCTTCTAAATCAGACCCTTCAAGCGCTGCATTAAGTTTACTTGTATATCCTGCATGGTGCTTTCCATGATGAATTTCCATTGTTTTTGCATCGATATGAGGCTCAAGAGCATCGTGAGCATAATCTAAATCTGGTAGTTGAAATGACATAAAATATTGTTTTAAATTAAGTTCACCAAAATTAAGTAATAAGCCCTTAAAAAAATGAATAGGAATTGTTATAAAAAATATAAATGTAAGTTGGTGGTTAGTTGTTAGTCGGTGGATAGTCGTTAGTGGGTAGTGATTAGTGGGTAGTGGCAACTTTTATTACTTACTACTTACTACTTACTTACTACCCACTAACCACTACCGACTAACCTCTAAATTCTAATATCTCATCTCTAAAATTCTATCTTTGCCGTAAAAAAAGAAATATGGCTCAAAGCATGGCATTGGATTTTGGGATTAAACGAACTGGAATTGCAGTTACAGACGATATGAAGATGATTGCCAGCGGTCTAAAAACAGTTGAGACTAAAGACCTTATGGCGTTTATGAAACATTATTTCAATCAGCATAAAGTTGACGAAATTGTAATCGGTCAACCAAAACATGTGGATGGCACTTTAATGACCTTAGAGCGTAACATTCTATTTTTTATCGAAGACTTTAAAACCCTTTTCCCAGACATTAAAGTTCATCGTATTGACGAACGTTTTACTTCTAAAATGGCATCGCAACACATTTCAAAAAGTTCTCTGAAAAAGAAATCGAAACAGCAAAAAGGATTAATTGACGAAATTAGCGCCACACTCCTACTCCAAGATTTTTTGAATCAAAATACCACCATGTTTTAAACTATCTAACGATCACTTTAATCACTTTGAAATTAATAACACAAAAAATAACTCCCTTTTCTTTAACTGTTACTTCATAATATCCTTTTGAAATTTTACTTATTTGAGGTTTTATGGGTTGGCCCCATATATTATATATTTCAAATTCTTCAAGGTTTTTATCCAAGTTCAGATAAAAGGTTCCACTATTTGGATTTGGAAAAACGAAAGATTCAGAGGGCTGTTCGAAATTACTTGTGTTCAATATATTATCGTCAAACACACAATGCTGTAAAGCTAAATATTTTGGGTTGGTTATATCGTCCATAGTTTCTTTTACACCCCAACTTCCCCATTTGGAATAAATCCTATGTGAACTGTAATGCGCAAACAACTCTCCTACGGTATTATACCAAAAATCTAGATATTGACAATATACATCTTCTAGGTCAGGATGATGATTCGCTAATATTAACTTTTGAGTTAAATCATTTATGTTCACATTTCCTCCTGTTCCAACCAAGTGTTGACCTCCTTCGTAAGAAATCAAGTCTAATGAATGCGAGTCGGAAACCTGTTTACTAGAGGTTATGTATTGATAAGCATCTGATAAAGAGGCTTCCATTCTATCAACTATTTCCTCTATGGTGATAGTATCTACAACACCATCGGCGACAATCTCGTTGGCAACATTGCCTGCAAAATAAGGTGCTATGGCAAGTGCATCTGCCGAAACTTGGGTAGGGTTATAAATCGGATCATTGAAAAAAGTAATTAGCTGATTGGACAGCCAGCTATTGGCAGCTTGAGAAGGTATAACTTTTACCAATCTACTGTCGTCTGAAAAAACAGATTGAAAAACAGAAAATACATCTGCAGAACGTTTTGCCGTATATTTCCAAGCCCTTTCCCAATCAGTACCTGTGTAGCCAAGCGCAGAAGCGAGTTGTGCAGCTTCATAGTGTTGAGAAAAAATACCATTCCAAACTTCGTTACTATATTCGAGATAAATTTTAAGATTGGGATTCAACTGATTTTGAAACATAATCGCTAGCTGTTGAATGTAGTTGTCATCCGCTTTATGAGGTATATTTATCCAAAGGTTTTTTTGACTTAGATTAGCCAATTCTATAATATACTCCCAAGCCACACCAGCATCTTGTGCTTGTGTAAAATAATCATATTTCGCACGTTGGTTCCAAGTTTCTACATTCGAATTATTGGTTTGTACCCAATTCATATATCGAATAACTTGGAAATCGTCCAGAAATGTTAAAAACTCATCTGTAAATGTTTTCTGTTGAAAATTTTGTGAATAATTAGGATAAATAAATTTTATATCAGAAATAGGATCATTTATATCAGAATTTATAATTTCAATTGAAACACTGCCAGAAACATTTACATATGTATCTATTGGGCAATTATAAACTCCAGAAGCGCCAAATTTTAATTCGACTTGTCCAGTTCCTTCAACGAGCAGCCTATATTGACCTGTAGGCACTGCATTTCCTATATCCCAAAGTAAAAGCGTTCGAACTTTTTGAGGAGCATCAACTCCATTGTCATAAGGAATCTGAATTGGAAATCCTTTATTATTCAAAGGAATATCAATACCCGTGCTCCAAGGCCCAGAATTATCTGCATTGGCGGAAATCCAAAACCTGCTTTGTTTAAATGCATCTGTAAACACAAGCTCTGTAGAATAATCATTTACAAAACTGAGATTTATCCCAATAGGTTTGTTAACTTGAGCAAAAACACAAGAACATAGTAAAAAAAGTAATTTAGAGATTAGACTTTTCATTTTTTGAATGAGCTGAATTAAGTTGAATTGGCATGGAGATAATACATTATTATCAATAATAATTACTTCAAAAATATCAATAATTACCTTAAACATGACATGGTAAACTATTCAAAATTGAAAATATAGGACTTTAATCAGGCAAATTTGATCTTATAAATTTTTAAAATACTTGATTCCCTTCCTTACTGAATTTCAAAATGAAAAAAACATGTACTTTTGCAAAAAATTTATTGCTTATATGATTTTACCAATAGTGGCCTATGGTGATCCTGTTTTAAAGCGCAAAGCAAAAGACATTCCAGAAGATTCTGCTGAGCTTCAACAATTGATTGACAACATGTTTGAAACCATGTACAATGCAAGTGGTGTCGGATTGGCTGCGCCTCAAATAGGTAAGTCCATTAGATTATTTATTGTAGATGCCTCGCCATTTGCAGAAGACGATGATTTGGAAGAAAATGAAAGAGAAACACTTGCGCATGCTAAAGAAGTGTTCATTAACCCCACTATTTTAGAGGAATCTGGTGACGAATGGGATTTTAGCGAAGGATGTTTAAGTATTCCTGATATCCGAGAAGATGTCTTTAGAAAACCTAACATCACAATTGAGTATTTAAATCGAAATTTCGAACCTCAATCCATGGAACTAGATGGCTTTTACGCCAGAGTTATTCAACATGAGTATGACCATATTGAAGGCATACTATTCACTGATAAATTATCGAGTTTTAAGAGAAGAATAATCAAAGGAAAACTCAGCAATATTTCAAAAGGTAAGGTAAAAGTAGACTACAGAATGCGCTTTCCAAACCTTACTAAAAAACGATAAAAACATTTTAAAATATAGCAAAACATGGAATTTGATAAAATTTTATCTATTTCTGGCAAACCGGGATTGTACGAAATGAAAGCCCAAACTAGAGGTGGCGTTGTAGCGCAATCTCTTATTGATGGTAAAAAAATTCAAGTGGGTTTAAGAAACAACATCAGTGTTCTTTCTGAAATTTCAATTTACACGTATATCGACGAAGTGACCTTAAAACAAGTGTTGCAACGTATTTTTGAAAAAACAGAAGGTCAAAAAACCATAGACCATAAAAGTTCTAAAAAAGAATTGGAAACGTATTTTAGAGAAATACTACCCGAATATGACGAAGATCGAGTTTACCAAAGTGATATGAAAAAAGTTTTCCAATGGTACAATCTTCTCATAGACAACGGCTTCACAGATTTTTCTGAAAAACAAGAAGACAAAGCTTCTGACGAAGAAGAATAATGCATCTTCAAAATGGGTAGGCGAAACAAAAACAAAATTTTTAAAAACCTTGAAGTCGTAGATACTGGACAGAAAGGCAAAGCTATAGCAAAAACTGAAGATGGCCAGGTTGTCTTTGTAGACCATGCTGTTCCTGGTGATATTATTGATGCACAGAGCTACAAGAAAAGAAAACGCTATTACCAAGCCAGACCCATAAATTATATCAAAAAATCGCCATTTCGTACTACACCAAAATGTGAACATTTCGGCACCTGTGGTGGTTGTAAGTGGCAACATATGAGTTATGACAAACAACTCGAGTTTAAGCAAAAATCTGTAGTCGACAATCTGCTTAAGATTGGGCACTTAGACCTTCCTGAAATCACACCTATAAAAGCCAGCGAAGACACCTATTTTTATAGAAATAAGATGGAGTTTTCCTTTAGCAATAACCGCTGGCTTACCTTAGAAGAGATTAAAAGTGGCGTGGATTACAGTGACAAAAATGCACTTGGCTTTCATATCCCAGGCATGTGGGACAAAATTTTGGACCTGGACAATTGTTACCTTCAACAAGAACCTAGTAATGCCATTAGAAATGCCATCAAAGACTTTTCGGTAAAAAACGATCTTAGTTTTTTTGATGTGAGACACCAAAAAGGGTTGCTAAGAACCTTAATGATTAGGACAACATCGATTGGCGAAATCATGGTTATGATTCAGTTTTATGAGGATGACAAAACCAAACGAGAATTGCTGTTAGATTTTATCAAAACATCATTCCCAGAAATCACTTCGCTGCAATATGTCATCAATCAAAAAGCAAACGACACCATATACGACCAAGACGTGATTTGCTACCATGGCAAAGATTTTATTACAGAAAAAATGGACGCTCTGGAATTTAGAATCGATGCTAAATCTTTTTACCAAACCAATTCCAAACAAGCATACGAGTTGTATAAAATTGCTAGAGATTATGCTGAACTGAATGAAAATGATATTGTCTATGATTTGTATACCGGCACGGGCACAATTGCTCAATTTGTAGCAAAACAAGTTAAAAAGGTAATTGGTGTAGAAGCAGTGCCAGAAGCTATTGAAAAAGCAAAATTTAATGCTGAACACAATAAAATTGCAAATTGTACATTTACAGTTGGAGACATGAAAAAAGTCTTTACAACACAGTTTGTCGAAAAACATGGTCAGCCGGATGTTATTATTACCGATCCACCAAGAGATGGTATGCACAAAGATGTGATTCAGGTTTTATTAAAATTAAAGGCAAAACGCATTGTATACGTCAGTTGTAATTCTGCTACACAAGCAAGGGATTTGGATCTTTTGAAAGGTGCTTACGACATTACAAAAGTCAGACCGGTAGACATGTTTCCACAAACACATCATGTTGAAAATGTGGTGTCATTAGAACTGAAAGCAGATGCATGATTTTTTTAAAATAAGTAGTCTTATCCTCGTCGTTTTGTTTTGTATTACTTCCTGCGAAAGAGACGACATTTGTCCACCGACAACGGCAACTACTCCTTTTCTTATTATCGCATTCTACGATGTTGCAGAACCTGAGGAAAATAAATCGGTGCAATCACTCAGTTACGTCATAGATGGCGCCATGGATACCATAGCTTTAGGAACCACAGATTCGATTCTTTTGCCATTAAACACCAATGAGATATCGACTAGAATTCAGCTGATTAGCAATACAGACAACGACAATTTTACCAATTCTGACACCATAAGATTTGATTATCAAGTAGATGAAATATACATCAACAGAGCTTGTGGATTTAAAGCAAATTTTAGCAATCTAAGTGCCACAAGAGAAGTAGAAGATCCAAGCACAAACAATTGGATACGAAGTATTTCCGTAGAACAAATTAATGTAGAAAATGAACAAAATACTCACGTTTTTATTTTTCATTAGTGTTCTAAGCTTAGGTGGTTTGGAAAGATGCCATGCTCAAAATGATAGCATTGTATACAATGAACGCTACGGGCTTTCTCTCGGGGTAGATTTATATAAAATTACAAGAACAAGTCTTGAAGACAACTACACTGGATTTGAAATAAATGGAGATTTTCGCTACAACGATAATGTTTACCTCGCTGCAGAATTAGGAAATGAAGATTACACATTTGATGAAACCAACCTTGTGGTAAATTCTAAAGGGAGTTATTTGAAAATTGGTGCTAATTATAATTTTTACAAAAATTGGATTGGCATGCAAAATTTAATCTATGGCGGTTTTAGGGTAGGATTGTCCTCATTTTCTCAGACCTTAGAGGAATTTAATTTTTATACGACAGACAACACTTTTGAACCACTACCACAAACGGTGAATAGAGAGTTCAACAATCTAGCTGCGGTATGGATAGAATTTCAGTTTGGCCTTCGTGTTGAAGTTTTAAAAAATGTTTATGCTGGTACACATGTTCAGTTAAAGGGATTGGCGAGTGAGACAGATTTACAAAATTTTGACAACATTTACATTCCTGGATTCAACATTACAAACGACTATAACGGCATTGGATTCGGTTGGGGTTACTCCTTAAGGTATTTGATTCCTATTAAAACAAAAAGAAGAACTCAACCTAGAGATAATTAAAGGTTAACTCGTGTATTCCAGATTTTTATCTATTTTCATCTCCATGCAATTCTAAATTATTAATGATGAATAAAAACAGAATAATGCTTATCCTTACAGTAGCTTTCTGTTTTTGTTTTGGTTACATTATTTATTCTGCAAATACAAGTAAGGATTTTTTTGTTTTTACTTTTATCGATAAGTTTCCACATAGCGATAAAGCAGGTCACTTCATCTTAATGCTGATCTTTAGTTTTTTATTAAATTCATCTTTGAAAAACAGAAGACTAAAAATTTTAAAACCAAAAATTCTACTCGGAAGTTTGATTGTTTTTTCAATCATTACGATCGAAGAGTTTTCTCAATTGAATCTAGACAATAGAAGCTTTGACCTGCTAGATTTGGCATGTAACTATTTAGGAATAGTTGTCGGTGGTTTTTTGAGTACTAGATTTTATGACAAATAGCACAAATAAAAAATCACACCGGAAACCCGTACAAATCAAAATCTTGAGCTTCAGTAATTTGCACATTGCAAAAGTCCCCAATTTTAACATAATGCTTATGAGCATCAATTAAAACCTCGTTATCCACATCTGGTGAGTCGAATTCTGTTCTTCCTATAAAGTATTGCCCTTCTTTCCTGTCAATCACACACTTAAAGGTCTGACCAATCTTTTGTTGATTGTGTTCCCATGAAATTTGCGATTGTATTTCCATGATTTCGTTGGCACGCTTCATTTTTACATCTTCAGGCACATCGTCCACCAAATGATAAGCATGAGTATCTTCTTCATGAGAATAGGTAAAAACACCTAAACGCTCAAAACGCATTTCGATAACCCAATCTTTTAACTCTTGAAAATGTTCTTCTGTTTCTCCAGGATAACCTACAATCAAAGTTGTGCGGATACACATTTCAGGTACTTTTTCTCTAAATTTTCGAAGTAATTTGGTTGTTTTTTCATGAGTCGTTCCGCGACGCATGGATTTCAAGATGTCATCTGAGATATGCTGCAACGGAATATCAATATAGTTACAAACCTTAGGTTCGTTTTTTATAACGTCCAAAACATCTTCGGGAAAACCTGTTGGAAAGGCGTAATGCAACCTGATCCATTCGATGCCTTCAACCTTAACCAATGCCTTCAACAAATCGGCCAAACGTCTTTTCTTGTACAAGTCTAAGCCATAATATGTTAAATCTTGGGCAATTAAAATCAACTCTTTTACACCTTGAGACGCCAATTTTTCAGCTTCAATCACAAGATGTTCGATAGGTTTGGATTTATGCTTACCTCGCATTAGAGGAATTGCACAAAACGAACAAGGTCGATCGCAGCCTTCGGCAATTTTGAGGTATGAAAAGTTTTTCGGCGTGGTTGTAAGACGTTCTCCTATGAGCTCGTGCTTGTAATCTGCTCCTAGTGCTTTAAGTAATAATGGCAAATCTGTTGTGCCGAAATAATCGTCAACATCTGGTATTTCTTGTTGCAAATCAGGTTTATAACGTTCAGATAAACAACCCGTTACAAACACTTTATCAATCTCACCTTGATTTTTTAAATCAACGTAATTCAGAATTGTATTGACGGATTCCTCTTTAGCATTGTTTATAAAACCGCAGGTGTTTATCACAACTATATTGCCTTCTTGCTCGTGTGCGACTTCTTTGCCATTGGCTTTGAGCTGTCCCATGATGACTTCAGAGTCATAAATGTTTTTGCTACACCCTAAGGTCACCAGATTTATTTTATTCTTTTTTAACGATTTTGTTCTCATTCTTTACAAATTATCATTTAACCACACCACCCAATCGGCCTCCAAAGTTCTCATTGCACTCACCACAATAACCGACAAGATGACAAATATCCAATTGGTTTTTTCATTTTTAAATTGCCACCAAGCCACTAAACCAATAGCAAGTAGCGGCAAACAAAGAATTAGGTTTGGCAAAACCCAGCTGCCTTTGGAAATCGCAAAAAGTTTCAATATGATATAGAATGGAGCATATATCATAATGATCTTGTAAATTGTCAATTTGTATCTTTCCTTTGAAAAAGGAGGTGCCTGATCAGACATTTATAACGTAATTAT
>JAUIFC010000099.1 GCA_030429455.1 Bacteroidia bacterium
ACCCAAACTTGAGCTATTGTTTCGTTTTCAAAACTTTGTACATCAAAAATCCGTTCTTCGATTTGAACTTCAGGAGCAATATTTTTTATCGAATTTAAAAAACTTTCTTTGTCAGATGAACTTAATTTAAATTCAGATGAAATATCAAGACTATGTAAATCCAAATCATCAGCCACCAATTCGAATAATTGATCTGCATTTTTTTGGTTTAATGCACTAAAAAATAACTCGACTGTTTTTGTTGGTGTTTGCGAAAATGTCAAAAAAGTGGAAAACAAAATCATTACACACATGGAACTCTTCATTACATTTCAAATTTTATAGTTTTTCAAAATATAGGTATATATACACTGCCGAACCGAAACTTGTCGCATCTGTAGACGCAAGTCTATAGCCTTTTTGAGCATACTCGTCTAACTTCTCTTGAATGTCTTTTTGTGAGTTCTTTGCAATATGTTTTGAATCCAATGTAATTTTTGAATAATAAATTAGAGATTCTACTTTGTATTTTTTCATCGATAATTTCTTTTGAAGTTACATTAAATGAATTTACAGTGTATTAATAAAATCCTCATACCATGAAAAAGTGTCGTGAATGATACGATGTTTTTCCTTTTGTACGTACTTCAAATACGCTTGAGCCACTGGAGAGAGTTTTTTATTCTTTAACCAAACCAAATTCCACTGTTGAGTAATAGGGCAACCTTTAACAGGAATGACCTTAACAGTCTCTGAATGTAATTCGTTTCTTAGTCCAATTATTGGCATAAGTGTAACGCCTAAACCTGCAATGGTTGCCTGCTTAACTGCTTCGTTTGAAGTTAATTCCAGTCTTTTTCCACTAGGAAAGCTATTTTGCTTTACAAATGTTTCCATAGCCCGTCTTGTCGCAGATCCATATTCTCTATAAATAAGAGGATATTTCTTTATGATTTCCAAATTGTCTTCTTGTGAATTATCAAAGGCATTGCCAGACATCCATGCCAATGTATTGGGCATTAACTCTTCCATTTGTATTTTCAAGTTTTTAGGAATGGTTGAAATCAGCGCAAAGTCAACTTCATTGTTTTCCAAAGATTTTATAACCTTTAGCCTATTTGTCACGTCCATTTTCAATTCTATCCCGTCATTGGAATTCATAAAATCGCCTAAAAAATATGGCATAACATACTTACCTGTAGACACAACGGAGATGGTAAGTTTACCTACTAACTGTCCTTTATATGCTTGCGTTTTGTAGTTTATATCGTTTACTTGCTTCAGTATTTCCTGAGCAGATCTTACTACTTCTTGTCCAAATTCTGTAATGTAAATCTGTCGGCCTATGACTTCGATCAAAGGAATATCAAAATTCTCTTGCAAGTTTTTGAGCTGAATCGATACAGCTGGCTGAGATAAATGTAAGGCTTCTGAAGCTTTGGTTACACTCTTAAGTTCGGCAACCTTTACCAATACTTGAAGTTGATGAAGCGTATAGTTCATAATAAAATTAAATAAAACATATGTATTTTATAAAGATAATTAATATTTCTATAGGTTTATTGTTTGATGCCATAGAATTTATCTTTTTATTAACTTTTACGAATTTCGATATGAAACATTGTTTATTTTTATACGTATTTTGAAATAAATTTAAAATTTACAGAGCCATGCTAAAACATCTCTTTTATTTTATGACCATCATTTTTTTTATGTCATGTTCTAATGATGATGTCCAACTTGATGATCAATCGACACAAAATTTATATTTCCCACCAATAGAAAGTGATGAATGGGAGTCAATGGATATCAATACTTTAGACTGGAATGAAGATAGTTTAGAAGAATTATATAGTTACCTACAAGACAATAACACAAGAGCTTTTATCATACTAAAAAATGGTAAAATTGCAGTTGAAATATATTGGGGTAATACCATAAATGATAGTTCAGAATTTACAAAAAACTCTAATTGGTATTGGGCTTCCGCAGGAAAGACATTAACAGCAACCTTGATTGGAATTGCTCAAGAAGAAGGATTTTTAAACATACAAGATAAGACCTCTGATTATTTAGGGGTTGGTTGGACATCGCTAACGCCAGAACAAGAAGACAAGATAAAAATAATAAATCAGCTATCTATGACAACAGGTTTAGACTTTAATGTTGATAATCTTAACTGCACATTTCCACAATGTCTAAATTACAGTGCCAATGCCGGTGAACAGTGGTATTATCACAATGCGCCTTATACGTTGCTTCAAGATGTGGTAAGCAATGCCACACAGACAGATTACAACATCTATACGAACCAAAGGATTGGCGACAAAATAGGTATGAATGGTCAATGGGTAAATAATGGTTTCAGCACGACTTATTGGAGCACTGCCAGAGAAATGGCAAGATTTGGATTGCTAATATCAAACCATGGGAAATGGAAAAATACAGATGTTCTAAGCGATTTAGATTATGTTGAACAAATGA
The DNA here is from genome assembly GCA_030429455.1 of Bacteroidia bacterium. GTDB lineage: Bacteria > Bacteroidota > Bacteroidia > Flavobacteriales > Flavobacteriaceae > Psychroflexus. The sequence continues at coordinate 2,464 of JAUIFC010000099.1, forward strand.
TATCTACGTCACAAAATTTAAACCCTTCTTATGGTTATTTATGGTGGTTAAATGGAAAAAGTTCGGTTATTTTACCAGGAATTGCCAGCCCTATTGACTTACCATTATCACAATATGCGCCAACCGACATGGTCGCTGGAATGGGCAAAAACGGACAATACGTTGAGATTGTGCCAAGCTTAGATTTAGTAATTGTGAGAATGGGAGAAGCTCCAGGAGAATCCCTGGTAAATTTCACGTTTCATAATGAAATGTGGCAAAAGCTTAGCGAAGTTATTAATTAAACTTTTTGAAAAAAGGGTTTTATTATTGAATTGAGTGCATTAAAAAAGTCCTCAATTGAGGACTTTTTTAATACGTTTGGGTTTTAAAAAATTTGCAATTTAAATTTTTAACTTGACCTCCTTATTCTCGGAGTCTAATTCAAACTTGGCTTCTGACCAAACTGGCATCATTCCAGAGGATGAACCGCTTAAGCCCCATGGTTCTGTTGGTCTGCCATACTCGTCCATATCCAATCTTTGATTGCCATTGGCATCGTGAAAAATTGAAATTGCATAAGTTCCATATTCCATATCATCAATGGTAACACTGGTTTGGTTTTCATCTAGATTTATCGCTCCAGATGCTGTAGGATTCATAAGAAAATTTTTCTCTGTAAATACACCTACGTAGACCATTCCCTCTTTGTCTCCAGGATTTTCATATGTTATGGTCAAACTCCCTTTTTGGGCATAACTTGATAAAGCAAATAATAGTTGCACTGAAATAATAAGTAATGTTTTCATGATTTTATGTTTTAAATTTGATTCAAAGGTATAATCACAGTTACTTTATCAAAATTCATTTTTACCGAGTTGTAGCATTTTGGGTATAAACTGTATTCTAAAAACTATAAACTTGTGTTATCAGCATTTTGTAATCTTATTTTAAATGTAAATTTGTCGACCTATGAAGGAATTAAAATACCTTAACAAATACCTTTACAAGTATCGAGGAAGATTGCTTATTGGTATGTTTATAACCATTGGCGCAAGGCTTTTCTCCTTATTTCCTCCACAACTTATAGGAAAATCTACAGCTGTCATTGAGCAATATATCAATGGAGAAACAGTTAGCAAGGCTGAACTTAAATCCGAGCTTATGCTAAATATTGCATTGATTCTTGGAGCGGCTATAGCGTCTGCTGTGCTTACCTTTTTAATGAGGCAAACCTTTATTGTGGCATCAAGATTTATTGAATACGATCTTAAAAATGAAATATTTCAACAGTACGAAAATCTATCACTTAACTTCTATAAAAAAAACAGAACAGGTGATTTGATGAACAGAATAAGTGACGATGTTTCCAAATCAAGATTGTATATAGGACCAGCTATCATGTACAGCGTCACGACGCTTACGCTATTTATTGTACTCATTACGTACATGTTTATAAAAGCACCTACGCTTACGCTATATACCTTATTGCCATTTCCTATTTTATCGTTTGCGATATACAAATTAAGTGTGGCGATAAATCAAAAGAGTAATGTTGTTCAGGAATTTCTTTCAAAGCTAAATACATTTACTCAAGAGGCATTTAGTGGTATAAGTGTGATTAAATCTTATGGAATGATGGCTTCGATGAATAACAATTTCATCGACCTTTCCAATGAGAGTAAAACGAAAAACTTAGACCTTGTAAGGGTTCAAGCTCTATTTTTTCCAATGATGATCCTCTTAATTGGAGCTAGTAATATTATTGTTATCTATGTGGGAAGTTTACAATATTTTAATGGAGAAATTGCAAATATTGGCGTTATTGTCGAGTTTATCATTTACGTAAATATGCTGACATGGCCTGTCGCTTCCGTAGGTTTTATTACGACCATGGTTCAACGTGCTGAAGCCTCACAAAAACGAATAAACGAATTCCTCAAACAAGAACCGCAAATCCAAAATTCTAAAGAGTCTATTTCCAAAACCATCGACGGAGACATTACATTTAAGAATGTGTCTTTTACTTATGAAGACACAAACATTACGGCCTTAAAAAATGTGTCGTTTGAGGTAAAATCTGGACAAAGGCTAGTGATTTTAGGAAACACGGGGTCTGGCAAATCAACTATCTTAGAATTAATTGGCAGACTATATGATGCAAGTGAAGGCACGGTATTTATGGACAACGTCCCGATAGAAAAACTAGACTTAAACACTTTGAGAAAATCTATTGGATATGTGCCGCAAGACGCTTTTCTTTTTAGTGAATCTATAAAGGAAAACATAAAATTCGGTAAAGCCGACGCTACAGACGAAGAAATCTATGAAGCCGCAAAAAGTGCCGAAGTGCATGAAAATATCATTAATTTCAAAAACGGTTATAATACCATTTTAGGTGAACGAGGTATTACCTTATCAGGTGGCCAAAAACAAAGAGTTTCCATCGCAAGGGCAATCATCAAAAAACCTGATGTTATTCTATTTGATGACTGCTTATCTGCAGTAGACACAGAAACTGAAGAAGCAATAATGCAGAAGTTTAATAGTATTTCAAAAAACAAAACGGCCATAATCGTCAGTCATAGAATATCTTCGGCAAAACATGCAGATGAAATTATTGTCTTAGAAAAAGGTGAAATAATCCAGCAAGGTAACCATGAAAAGCTCGTCAATCAGGAAGGTTATTATAAGTCTCTCTACGAAAAGCAATTAAAGTCCAAAGAAAATTAGTCATTTGTTTGTATAATGTTAATTTTTTTAAGATTTTTGAAGCTTTAAACCAAACCAAATAATTAACATATGAGTGAAGTAGAAGACAGAAACAATGAGGACATTTTTGAAAAGGTAATTCGAGCTGGTAGAAGAACTTACTTTTTCGATGTTAGAGAAACAAAAGCTGGTGATTATTACATTACGATTACAGAAAGTAAAAAATTCACCAATGAAGATGGATCCTTCTTTTACAGAAAACACAAAATTTACCTCTACAAAGAAGATTTTAATGACTTTCAAGAGGCATTACGTGAGGCAACTAGTTTTGTATTGAAGGAAAAAGGAGAAGTGGTCATAAGCGAAAGACATCAAGCAGATTATGACCCAAAAGCGTACAGAACACATTCCAATGGTGATAGTGATAAAAATCAACCAGCAGAAAAGTTTACTAACATAAGCTTCGAGGACATTTAAACAAATAATTACAAACTTTCCTAAAGCCCTTAAATAGAACTATTTAAGGGCTTTTTGTTGGCCTCTAGACAGACAATAACATAACTATAAGAAATTTTATGGTTTTATTAAGAGCATTCAATTAATTACAGTTATACATTTGTATATACATTTGTTGTATATACATGAATATAGAAAGCCAAATAAAAACGTCTAAATTAAATAGCAACAAAAAGGCTGTTATCAGCATTATTTATACAGCAAATTTTTTGATGGATGAAATTTCAGCTGTTCTCAAACCTTTTGACTTAAGTCTTCAACAATTTAATGTACTCAGGATATTAAAAGGCAGAAAAGATAAGCCCGCTAATCTTTCTTTTATACAGGAAAGAATGATCAGTAAAATGAGTAATACCTCTAGATTAGTTGATAAACTAATTCAAAAACAATTAGTTAAAAGGACTATTTGCGAACAAAATAGAAGAAAAGTGGACATTTATATTACAGAAAAAGGCAAAAATCTACTTAATGAAGTAAATGAAATGGTAGATAGAAAGGAATATGAAATTACTTCAAACCTTTCAGTTAGTCAACTTAACCTCATAAGCGACTTACTTAATATTATAAGAGAATAATTTAAATACAAATAAAAATAACAAAAAATGAAAACAAACATGAAAACAGGAATTTTAGGAGCAATAATCGCATTTGCTTTAGTAGCATTCACGACTCCGAAAGAAATGAAAAAAATTAATGTGGAAACAAGTACCATCAACTGGACTGGAGAGAAAATAACTGGTTCACATACGGGTACTATTAGCTTCTTACAAGGTTATATGGAGTTAACAGACGGCAAACTTTCTGGCGGAAAATTTATTGTAGATATGAATAGCATCGAAGTCACAGACTTAAAAGCTGGAAAAGGAAAAGAAAAGCTAGAAGGTCACTTAAATTCTGATGATTTCTTTGGGGTAAATAACCATCCCACAGCCACATTCTTAATTAAAACAGCTGCCGAAAAATCTGCTGGTGTTTATGGTGTATCTGGAGATTTGACTATCAAAGGAAAAACTAATCCTATCGCATTCGATTTGAAAATGGATGGCAATAGTGCTTCTACAACCTTAGTAATCGACAGAACTAAATATGATATTAGATATGGCTCAGGTTCTTTCTTTGACAATTTAGGAGACAAAACAATTTATGACGACTTTACTTTAGATATTAACATTCAACTGTAAATTTCCAATACTAAATTATCCTCAAATTATTATAAGACCTGAAAGGATTGTACAATTCTTTCAGGTTTTTTTATACCAATGTTAAATCATTAATCATAATCATATATTTGTTACATTTGTAAGTAGTAAAGTATTATGGAGCAAATCATTACAAATATTAATCAACTTGATTTAAAAAGAAAATATTCTTATGCCGACTATCTAAAATGGCAGTTTGACGAGCGTGTAGAACTTATTAAAGGTTGGATTCATAAAATGAGCCCTGCTCCAAGCAGAAGACATCAAAAAATTGAGGGTGATATATTTGGGTCATTTTGGAATCATCTTCGAAATAATAAATGCGAAGTTTATCATGCGCCTTTTGATGTGCGATTATTAAAAAATAAAGGTCAAAGCGACAAAGAGGTGGAAACTGTTGTACAACCGGATATAGTAGTCGTTTGCAACACTAGTATCTTGGACGACAAAGGCTGTAATGGTGCTCCAGACTTGATTGTTGAAGTTCTTTCCCCATCTACAATGAAAAAAGATTTCAACGAAAAGTTTAACATCTATGAAGCAAATGGTGTAAAAGAATACTGGCTTGTACATCCTGAACTAAAAACGTTTGAATCTTATGTGCTTGTCCATAACACCTTTGAATTGAACCTTAGGTTTGAAAAGGCAGAAGGCATTATCACAACTCCACTATTTCCTGATTTCAAATTGGATTGCAAAGACATTTTTGAATAATTATAAGGCTATCTAATTGCCTTAAAATACTCCAACAACACCTTATCATTCAACTCGGTAGGAGTGAAAATTTCTAAGATAGAGTTATTCTTATTACTAATAAATTGTGGTAAAACCGACTTAAATTCTTCCTTTGTAGATGAATTATAATAATTATAATGAAACATTTTTGCCAAATGGCTAGCATCATATTGATGTTGTGTTTCAAAATAGGTATTAAAATACTTGTCGTTTTTATCCCCTGGCAAAATTCTAAAAATACCACCACCACGATTATTTATAATAATAATCTTGAAATCAGATGGTGTTTTATCATTCCAAAGCGCGTTGGAATCGTATAGAAAACTCAAATCACCACATAAAATATAGTTTTGTTTTTGGCTAATAACCGCATGACCAATCGCAGTAGATGTAGAGCCGTCTATTCCGCTTGTACCACGGTTACAGAACACTTCAATGGTTGGATTAAGGTCGAATAAATTAGAATACCGAACGCATGAACTGTTACCTAAATGAAGAACGATATCGTTCGGCAATTCCTTAAAAACCTTGTCATAAACCCAAAAATCTGAATACGGAATATTTTGCATATAATCTTCAGATTTGGATGCTCTATCTTGAAATAACGCTCTAAAAAATGGGTTGTATTCCGAAGGATTCGATGCTAGATTCGTTTTTGTTTTGGCCAAAAACTGGTATGGAAAATAATCTAGATGCTGAACATTTGCAAAAAACGTATCGTTAGCCTGGTATGGATCTATATGAAAATGGTATTTAGGTTTATATTTTCTTAAAAAGGCTTTCAGTTTTTTTGACACCAGCATGCCACCAAACGTCAATAAAAGATCAGGTTGGAGCTTTTTGAAAAAATAGTCCTTATTTTCATTTATTTCAATCGGGGCAAGAATCCCGTCTATACTGTAAAAAAATGAACTGTGATTTAAGTTGGATGTCGTCTCGGTCATAATAATCACAGATTCGTCCAGAGTTAAAAACTCCAAATCTTTGACCGTTAAAAAATTCGGATGATTTACACCTACAAGGATCAACTTTTTTTCAGAAGCGTTCCAAGCTTCGGTGAAAAGTTTAATATGCTTGGGGTCGATACCGTTAGTAGATTTCTCTTTAAATTCAAACACACTTAAGTTTACCTTAATGTTGTCGTCCTTCTGGTAAAGCGGTTCATCGAATGGAGCGTTTAAATGCACTGGGAGACTATCATAAATCGCAACTTGTAAAGCCTTAAATATCTGTTTATTGTTATAATTTAGATTGATGCTGTTTTCTCCATGTCTCACATCACTCTTTAGATGTGCCTGATAGCCAACATGATGATTAAAAATATGTGTCTGCCTAATAGTTTGACCATCTCCAACATCTATTAAATATTCAGGTCGATCGGCAGATATAACCACTAGCGGAATATTGCTGTAAAACGCCTCTGTAACAGCTGGAAAATAATTCAACATGGCTGAACCTGAAGTACAAATAATGATTGTTGGATGTTGTAGTTGCTGAGCCATTCCCATAGCAAAAAAAGCTGCGCAGCGCTCATCGACAATGCTATACGTCTCGAAAAAGGGATCTAATGCAAAGCTGATTGTTAGGGGCGCATTTCTTGAACCTGGCGATATAACCACATGTTTGATTCCCGCTTTTTTGGACAAGCCAACAATACTTTGAGCTAATGGGATAGATGAAACAGGCTGACTCAAACTTTATTTTTTACAAATTTAAAATTAGAAAATTAACTATTAATCTTTATATGTCTATTGTTAGAGGACATTTAACATGGTTTCAGATTTTGCTAAGGTTTCTTGATATTCATTTTCCGGATTGCTATCTTTTGTTATGCCGCCACCTACATAAATCAATATGTTATCATTTTTAACCTGCATACATCTTAAATTTACATACATGTCAGTTATTTTTTTTATGCTTTTTATGGCTTGGTGTTCTTGATTTCTTTTCTTACGTGTTCTACCAATTTCTTGTTTGCTATTTATTTCCCCCAAATATCCAGTGTAATATTGTCTGTCGTAGCCTTCATGATTTAAAACAAAATCCAAAGCCTCTTCTTTTGGCAAACCACAAACAGCCGATGTCGGATGTAAATCTTCAAATAAATCAGCTAAATCTTTGGTGATAATGGTTGCTTTGATTTTAGTTTTTAGATGCCATAAATTGCCTGCTTCAACTGTTTCTCTTTCTGAAATATAAACATTATCTGAATATTTTTTCAACACATTGAAAATAAAATCCGTGACCATTTGTTGCTCTTCTTCTTCCTTTTTAGACCAATTTGGTTCTGGAAATTCAGCTTTATTTTGAGTGCCAGCTAACGCAACCGTTTTAAGTCTATTATGTTCTATATGAACAAATTGTTCTGGAGTTGCACCTAGCCACAAACCAACTTTTGGATGAAACCAACAATAGCAAAAGGCATTGGGATAATTTGCATAAAGGGCTTTAAAAGTTCTGAGAGGATTTATAGTATGCTTAATTACTATTTGCCTTGAACATACTATTTTAGTCACATCAGAATTATTTATATGTGTAATGGCCTCTGATACTAAATCCAAATGCCTTCGGCGATCATTATTTGCTAGAACTAGATTAGATGTAAAAAGGCTTTCATTTTTTATGCTTTCAATTTCAATAGTTGAAAGAGTAGTCTCAATTATTTCAGAACTATGAACGTCGAATATTACCGATGGATGTTTATTGGTAAACGGGGCAAAAACAAAACCAGATTGGCTGAAATCATGGAGTTCATGTAATTCAGAATTATTCTGTAAATAGGCTTTTAATTGGCCCTTTTTGCCAAAACATACAAAAGGTAAATCTTGATTAAAATGAAAATTTATTATATCAAAAAACTGCTCAAAATGCATTTATGATTGTTTTGGCAAGGCAATTGTGGTCAACTTTACAGACGAAATAAGTTTCTCCTGCTCATCTGTGATCTTTATATCCCATAACTGCGTTGTCCTGCCAATATGCAATGGTTTTGCATGGGCATAGACAAAGCCTTCTCGAATGCTTCTCACATGATTGGCAGAAATTTCTATGCCTCGGATACTATATTTTCTCGAATCCATAAAAACAATTGAAGCAGCGCTCCCAACACTTTCGGCCAATGCGACCATAGCTCCACCATGCAATACACCATCAGGTTGATGCACTCTGGAATTTACAGGCATTCTCGCTACCAAATGGTCTTCACCAATTTCTGTATATTCAATTTCTAGAGTTTCCATTAATGTATTTTTGGTCACTGCATTACAACGTTCTAAAATATCTGTTTTTGTCATATTTTATGGATAACATTTATAGTTCATTTAGACTTTCCTAAACATCCAAATAAAAAAAATCATTTACTTTTGAGGCGTAAAAATACGCATAAAAACATGCCTGAACACGAAATTTCATATACTGTAACAAAATCCTATTCAACATTAAACACATTAAATCCAAACACCGAAAATATATGGTTTGTTTGTCATGGCCTTGGCTATTTAAGTAGGTATTTTATTAAAAATTTTCACAAGCTTGATAAAGAAAAAAATTACATCATTGCACCTCAAGCACCTTCAAAATATTACAAAGACAACATGTATTCAAAAGTTGGTGGTTCTTGGCTTACCAAAGATAATACCAGTCTTGAAATGGAAAATGTTTTAAAATACTTTACCAGTATTTATAACAAGGAAATCGAGCCCTTTAAGGACAAAAACCTTATTGTCATGGGGTATTCGCAAGGTGTTTCAGTGGCGATGCGATGGTTAGCTAAAGCAAAAATGAATTGTAAACATTTAATCATACACTCTGGTGCCATTCCACACGAATTAGGAAAAAATGACTTTGAGAATTTCAGTTTTAAGCCTCATTTAATATATGGAAAAGACGACCCATACATCAATAAAGAAAGAGTAGTTATTGAAAAGGAAAAAGCACACAAATTATTTGGTGACAGCGTGACAATTCATCCATTTGAAGGTGGACATGAGGTCAACCAAACTATTTTAAAACAATTTGTTTAATCCAATTAGCCTTCGAATTCTATGATGCGTTTGGGGCTTAATCCATCAATCATTATTTCGGTAATTTCTTCTAGGTTGTAATTATTTTCCCAACCCCAATCCTCTCTTGCTTTTGAATCGTCTATGCTTGAAGGCCAAGAATCCGCTATGGCTTGACGAAAATCAGGTTGGTAAGAAATTGTGAATTCTGGAATATGATTTTTAATAGACAAATAAAGCTCCTCGGGCGTAAAACTAATTGCTGCCAAGTTGTAAGAAGACCTTACTTTTATCCTCTTTGAATCTGCGCTCATGATTTTGATCGTAGCGTCTATGGCATCTTCCATATACATCATTGGCAAGGAAGTATCTTTGCTCAAAAAACATTCGTAGGTTTTGTTATTAAGCGCTTCGTGAAATATGTCTATCGCATAATCTGTTGTTCCACCACCAGGCAACGTTTTATAGCTCAAAAGACCAGGATACCTTAAGCTTCTAACGTCCACACCATATCTTTTATGGTAATACTCGCACCATCTTTCTCCTGTTTGCTTACTTATTCCATAAACTGTTGCCGGCTCCATAATCGTATGTTGTGGTGTATCGAATTTAGGCGTAGTAGGGCCAAAAACAGCAATGCTCGATGGCCAAAAAATCTTATCAATTTTTCCATCTTTAGCCAAATTTAAAACATTAAAAAGGGTTTCCATATTAAGATTCCAGCCTTTCATAGGAAATCGCTCTGAGGTCGCGCTGAGCATAGCCGCCATCAAATATACTTCGGTAATTTCGTAATATTGAATAACATCTTCCAAAGCATCTAAATTGGTAGCATCCAATATTTCAAAAGGACCAGATTTTACAACAAATTCATCTCCCTCTCTTATATCGCTCGCAATTACATTTTCATTGCCATGTTTAAGTCTTAACTTAATCGTTAATTCACTCCCAATTTGCCCACAAGCTCCAATAATTAATATCTTTGGAATCATCCTAAAAATGTTTTAAAAGTAATATCGTTATTATTTGAATATAAAATTAAGATATTTCTAATAACTTATAGATTTAGCTCACTATTTTTGACGATATTTTATAAAACTAAATTATTTTTTATGAAAATAAAATTCAATAACAATATAATACTTTTACTATTCATCTTGATTTGTGCCTGTACAAAAACAGAAGAGAACGTTCAAACAAGCGATAATCGAAAACAGAGAGATGACAGTTTGAAATTAAAACTGAACATTTCTACCTTCCAAAAAACAGCGCTATCAGCAGATGTAGATTCTGTAATTATCAATTGGCCAGTTTATGTGGATTTAAAAAATGAAATAAATCGACTAGAAGCCTATACCATCGAAGATGTTATTTCAAACATGTCCACACTGGAAAAAGCTGTAGATTCTCTTCACAAAACCATTCCAGAAGAAATCGATACCTTTCCTGTAATGTCAAGAGTTAATGTTTTAAATACAAAAGCAAAACACTTGTTAATGCTTAGTTCAAAACAAACACCTAAACTATTACATATCAAACAAATAGCAGAAGAGCTTCCTCTTGAGTTTAATGCGTTAAACATTCAATTAAATGAAATGTTTATCGAACTTCCTAACTTTGAAGAATTGAATAATGAATAAACTAGAAATGATAACTTCTGAAAACTTTATCATTGGTTACAATGAAAACAAACCAATTGTTGCAGACATCACCTACAACAAAACTTCATCACAACTCCCAGTGATTATTTTTTGTCACGGTTACAAAGGCTTTAAAGATTGGGGCGCATGGAATTTTGTAGCAAAACATTTTGCCGAAGCCGGCTATTTATTTCTGAAATTTAATTTTTCTCACAATGGTGGCACTTTTGAGCAACCAATAGACTTTCCTGATTTAGAAGCTTTTGCAGAAGATAACTTCACAAAACAACTCGACGACTTGGAACAAGTTATCCAGTTTGTAGTAAATAAAAAAGAGCCATTGCCACAAATTGACATTAGTAAGATAGCGCTTATAGGTCACAGCCGTGGTGGTGGAATTACATGCATCAAAGCAGCTGAAAACAAGCACATTAGCAAACTAATCACTTGGGCTGCTGTTTCAGATTTTGAAAATAGATTACCACAAGGTGATAAATTATTAGAATGGCAAACGAAGGGCGTTTATCATGTGAGAAACGGCAGAACTAAGCAAGACATGCCTCATAATATTCAGTTTTACAATGATTTTGAAGCCAACAAAGCGCGATTTAATATTGTTGAAAAAACCAAAACTATCGACTGTCCAATGTTAATCATTCATGGCGAAAATGACGAAACAGTCTCCACATCTGATGCCCATAAATTGCACCAAGCACATCCAAATTCGGAAATAGAATTTATTGCAAATGCTGGACATACTTTCAACACTTGTCATCCGTGGAAAGTATCGAAATTGAATAAAGAAATGAAACAAGTCGTGGACTTATGCCAATCTTTTTTAATATCTTAGAACAATGAAAAAAGTACTTATTCTCTTTTGTCTAATTTTTGCACACATGTCTATTGCTCAAAAAACTTACCTTGCTCTAGGAGATTCTTATACCATTTGCGAAGGTCTTGATTACGAAAATACCTGGCCA
>JAUIFC010000100.1 GCA_030429455.1 Bacteroidia bacterium
CATGTGGGTTTTCAAAAAAGTCTTTAGTATCATTTTGTTTTGGAAGTTTTTCTGCTTCATCTAGTTTTACAACTAAAGGTACAACATGCGCGCCATTATTCACTGCAACGGATACACCTATAGCAATACCTGATAATAGTGAGGCAATCCAACAATCTATTATCAATATTCCAAGTACATTCTCAAATAATGCGATAGATGATATAAATGTTCATTTAGATATTACTCACGCTTCCATGGGAGATTTGGTTGTTACGCTTACAAGTCCAAATGGAACAACCGTAAGCTTGTTGGATCAGCAATGTGGTATTTTTGATAATGCTAGTGTTGTGATAGACGACAAAGGTTCGACACCATCTTGTGCGCCATCTTCGCCAACATTGACTGGAACAGTCACTGCAGTTGGCAAATTGTCTGATTTTGCTGGAGAAGATTTTGTTGGTAATTGGATTCTTTCTGTTGAAGATGTCTCCACAAATGGAAACGGAGGTTCTTTAGATAATTTTGAAATTGAAGTTTGCTACAGTGAGACGCTAAGTATAGAATGTATCCAAATCCTGCTTCGGGAATTGTCAATATTTCATTAGCAAATATTTATGATAATCAAAATGTTGAAATCTATGATATTACTGGAAGGTTGATAAATAAGTTAGAATTAAAAAACAATTCCACAACTCAGCAAATAGATATCAGTAGTTTGAATCAGGGAATATATCTGGTTAAAGTAATTCAAGGCAATAACAGTTATTCAGAAAAACTCATTGTAAAATAAGTTTAGGTAATCATCTTAACCTTTAAAGCTGTCTTACTCAAGGCAGCTTTTTTTGTTGCATGATGACTCTAATGTTCTTTGGGGTAAAGTAGTTTTCAACTCCAGAATAGATGGAATAATAATGCCCTTTGATTGTAACTTCTGGATGTATTAAAAGATCAGACTTGTAAAATCTTTTTTTCAAGTTTAATTCTGGAATCTCTATAATCACAATATTGTCTTCTTCTGCTATTTTGCCTTTAACAACTTTTATGTAGGGTTTGGAATTTGATATGCGGTATTCCTGAGAATAGTCGCTATAATTACTAAATAAGCTTGGATTTTCTAGGAAGTGTTTTTTCAACTCTTGTGAAAATTCTGAGGAATGGTCTTTTATAAAAAAGGAAATTTTTAAATTATTGAGATTCTTTAGAATCCTAATTTTCTTTTCACTTTTTAATGGTTTAATCATAATAGTAAGCTCAAATTGGTCATCACTTAGATAAACTTCTTTGTCGGTGGTCAAAACCAGTTCAGTTTCTGATAAGTCGTTTTGACTACAACTTACTACTAGAACAAAAAGAATGGTGTATCCAAAAAAGATCTTTGTCATTTAAACAGATTTGTCTTAAAAAAAATTGCCCATAAATGAAATTACGGGCAACTCATTAAATTTTTATATAAATATTGAACTAGTCTCTGGATAAAAATAGTTGTATGACATACCAAAATAGTAACATTAACGCTGCAAACAATCCTAATGCGGCGGCAATATAATCTTGACTACCGTATTTGTGTATAAGGTTTGATGTTTGGTATAAAATGGAGCCGCCAGCTAAAACACACATTCCAACTGAAAACCAAAGTCCTAAGTTGAATCCAAAAAGAGTTCCTGCAAGAATTAATCCAATAGCGATAAAGAATCCAACGGTTAATCCAGCTCGTAAAAACGAAAAATCTTTTTTGGTCACGAAAACAATGGCAGTTAAGCCACTAAATAAAGATAATGTTACAATAGCAGCTTGGTACAATAACATCGTACTGCCCGTGTACTCGATAGCGATGTAAATAAGTGGAACAAATATGAGCGCTTCAGCAAAAATATAAAGCAAATATCCGGAATACTGCGCATTTTTATTTGATGTTCTCATGACAGTGCTTTCTGCATAATGACTCACTAACATAAAGGCACCTAACATGATCAACCAACGATACCCTTGAAGCATAGATAGCATAAACGCCACAACAGTTTCGCTTTGTAGGAGTAAATATTCGAAAATAATGAATACCAAAACTCCACCAGCTACATGAGAGTAAGTCTTTTTGTAAAATTCAACTCTTTCAATATCAGATGCTTGTGAAAGAACAAATTTGTTTTGAGGAATTTCCATAGTTTAATTTTAAGGTTTAAAGTTTAAGGTCGAAAAATACATTATTTCTTGCATAACGCATTTATTTGCAAGCAAGAATTATTAGCTTTTAACGAAAAACGTTTGCTAAATTATATCTACACAACCTTTTATTTTTGTTTTATTAGCTTAGAAAGTCTATGATAGCTTGACTTAATTCTTCGGCATGTGTAAACGATAACCCATGAGAGCCATTTTCAATCACTTTAAGTTCACTATGTTTAAGATAATCCATGGCCTTAATTCCAGAAACTTCAATCGGAACGATTCTGTCGTTATCGCCATGAATAACTAATGTCGGAATGTCAAATTTCTTCAAGTCTTTTCTAAAATCGGTAAACCCAAAGGCGTCAATACAGTCCAATGTTGCTTTTCTACTGGCTTCCATGGCAATATTCCAATTTAGCCTTATTTGTTCCAAACTTACTCTGTCTGTTAAGTCTTCGTAAGACACAAAGTTTTTCCCAAAACCTTCAAAAAAAGCTGGTCGGTCGGAAGCGATAGCGTCTTTCATGGACTCGAATACAGAGGGTTCTACTGCATTATCATTGTCATCAGTTTTTAGCAAAAATGGAGTGACAGCACCAACCAAGATTGCTTTTTTGACATTACTTGTGCCATACTTGCCAATATATCTTGCCACTTCGCCACCTCCCATGGAAAATCCAACTAAGGTGACTTCTTTTAGCTTAAGTTCAGAAATCAAGTCCTTCAAATCTTTGGCTAGCGTATTATAATTATACCCAGAATAAGGTTTTGAACTTTGACCAAAACCTCTACGGTCGTATGCGATTACTCTATAACCAGCTTCGACAAGACGACTGACTTGTTTGTCCCACATACGATGGCTTAATGGCCATGCATGAATCAGGATAACGGGTTTTCCTTTGCCGTAATCTTCATAGTACAACTTAATCGAATTTCCATTTTCTTTAGAATTTGTTTTTAGATATGCCATTTTAATTACTTTTCAATTATAAAATTTCTTAAACCATAAAAATAAGGCGTTATGGAAGATTATAGTATCATTTTACTAAAAACTTTATATTTTAGCTTAAAAGATTTTAAATGAAAACCTTTCTTCAATATTTGTATAAAAATCAATCGAATTTTTATAAAATATTACTTGTCATAATTACGGTTTTCCTTATCGTTTATTTTTTTCCAAAGGGCTATAAATTCAAATATGACATCGATAAAAATTCTCCTTGGCCTTACGAGGACTATTTTGCGCCTTACGATTATTCGATATTAAAATCTAATGACGAGTTGGAGCAAGAGCAAAATGATATTAGAACAAACAATATTCCTTATTTCGATTTTGAAGTTGACATATTTGATAAAAATAGAATATCCTTTATTGAAGATATAAAGCAGATTTTCAACAACGATTCGTTAAGCAATGCTCAAATAAATAGAATTGAAAAGTTCGCCTTAGAAACTTTTGATGAGTTGTATAAATTTGGTTTAAGGGTCGATGAAGGGCAATTTGATGGCTCTAAAGTTGTTTTTTTAAAAAAGGGCGCTAATATCCAACGCGTATTGCTTTCTGCTATACTATCGCAAGATGATCTGAAGAATTTCATCACAAAAAAAATTGAAGAAAATCGTTTGAACGATTATAGTAATGAGTTGGTACAGCTCTTTTTTCAAAACGTAGAGGTCAATGTTTCATTCAATCAAGAACTTACGAATAAAAGTTTAGAGCAGAGTTTAAGCAAAATTTCAAAAACAAGAGGTACCGTAAAAAAAGGAAGTAGGATTGTTGGTAAAGGCGATATAATTGACAATGACAAATTTCAAAAACTAGTATCACTAAGAGCAGAATATGAAAGCCAAGATTGGGACGAAAATACCTTTTACACAATTACAGTAGGTTATGTATTGTTGGTTTCATTGGCTTTGATAATTCTTTTGCTGTTTATTAAAAAATACAGGCTAGATATTTTTGAGGACAATAATAAAGTCACATTTATATTTTTAAACATACTATTTATTGTAGGACTGACACTCTTAGTGCTTCATCTGGACCAAGAACTTATTTATGTGGTGCCCATTTGTGTATTACCCTTGGCACTGAAGGCTTTTTTCGACCCAAGATTGGGATTATTTACGCACGTTATTACAGTTCTTATTTTAGGGTTTATCGTTCCTAATAGTTTTGAATACATGTTCTTGCAAATTATTGCAGGCATCGTTACTATTCTAACGGTTTCAGAGTTGTACAAACGCGCCAATTTGTTCATTACCGTATTCCAAATTACAGTAGTTTATACATTTGCATATATGGCATTTAGTCTTATTCAGGAAGGAAGCATTACAGAAATTGAATATAACGAGATTTTGTATTTCTTTTTAGGCGGCATCGGTTTATTATTCGTCCAACCTCTTATTTATACCTATGAGAAAGTTTTTGGATTGCTATCAGACTTGTCTTTATTGGAATTGTCTGACACCAATTCTAAACTCTTAAAGCAATTATCGGAGGTAGCTCCTGGAACTTTTCATCATTCTTTGAATGTTGCAAATCTTGCAGAAGCTTCGGCAAATGTTATTGGGGCAAACGCATTATTGGTTCGTGTTGGAGCGCTTTACCACGATATAGGAAAAATGCAACAGCCTCAATATTTTAGCGAAAACCAAAAAACCACAGTCTCGCCACACGATGAAATTGATCCTTTGGAAAGTGCTCAAATTATCATAAACCACAGAGCTTACGGGATAGAGTTGGCCAAAAAGAACAATTTGCCCGATAGAATTATCGATTTTATCCGCACACATCATGGCACCACAACCGTTTATTATTTTTTTAAAAAACAGCAAGATTTATATAAATCCGACTTTAATGCTGAAGATTTCACCTATCCTGGGCCAAAGCCTTTTAACAAAGAAACTGCGATTTTAATGATGTGTGACAGCGTTGAAGCCGCGAGTAAAAGTCTGAAAGAGCCAACAGCATCAAACATTAATACCTTTGTTGAAAAAATAATAAATAAACAGGTTGAAGAGAATCAATTTATAAATGCGGACATCACATTTAAAGAAATTGAACAGATAAAAAGAATATTAAAAGGTAAATTGAAGAATATTTACCACCTCAGAGTCGAATACCCAGAATAAAGAACTATGGCAAAGTTGATAAAACTGTACGAAGAAAATCCATCAGAACATCTCATCATGCAAATTGTTGATGTTTTGAGAAATGATGGTCTAATTATTTATCCAACAGATACTGTTTACGGATTAGGTTGTGATATTAATAGCAAAAAGGCATTGGAAAAAATTGCAAGAATCAAACATATCAAATTGGAAAAAGCCAATCTGTCTTTTGTATGTGATAGTTTGAGTAACTTAAGTGAGTATGTCGCTCAGATAGATCAAAATACATTCAAAATTTTAAAGAGAAATTTACCTGGACCTTATACTTTTATTTTGCCTGGAAATAGTAATCTTCCTAAAGTTTTTAAGAAGAAAAAGACCCTAGGAATGCGTGTGCCAGATAACAATATCGCCACCACTATCGCAAGTGCTTTAGGTAATCCTATCATTTCAACATCGATAAAAGATGATGATGAAATCCTTGAATACACAACAGATCCAAGTTTGATATTGGAAAAATGGGACAAATTAGTAGATGTAGTCATCGATGCTGGTTATGGCGGTAATGTGCCATCCACAGTAATTGATCTCACAACATCCGAACCAACTTTAATTAGAGAAGGACTAGGGACCATTGACATCTAAATTTAACCATAAACCAAACTCTTATAATGTTGAATTCAACGTATTTACAAAAAAAAATCAGTTTAAAAATCCTCTTACTTTTAGGATTTTATATGTTAACTTTAGAAGCAATAGGCCAAAATCATTCAGAAAAAGGGAATAAAGAAAAGAGAACTACTTGGCAAAATTTTACCTACGACATGGGCAATGTTTTTGGTGGAGTAGGCTATTCATACACTCGACCGTTATACTGGAGCGGAGATGATTTTTTAAAATTTGGAGCCGTAGCAGCAACTACTTTAGGTATTTATGCTTTTGATGACAATATAAGAGAAACATTCTTGGAACATGAGGAAGATGTGCCGCAGATCTTAAAAGATTATGGCTGGTATGCAGGTAGTCCTCAAAATAATTATGCAGCTACAGGTGCGGTTTATCTCACTGGATTGTTTACCAAAAATGAGAAATTACGTCGAACAGGAGTTTTACTCATTTCGTCTGCTACCGCAACAGGTTTGTTACAGCAGATTGCTAAATCGGCAACAGGAAGAGCTAGGCCAGGTACTGGTTATGGTAAAAATCATTTTCGACCCTTTGGTGGCGATAAAGCCTATAGGTCTTTCCCATCGGGTCATGCTGTCTTGACATTTTCCAATGCTCATGTTATTGCAAAACAATTTAATAGTTGGTGGGTAAAGGCGCCAGTGTATGCACTGGGAGTAATTCCTGGTTTGAGTAGAATTTATGCCGATGCCCATTGGGCCAGTGACGTATTTCTTAGCTGGGCCATGAGTTATTTTATGGTGGAAGCTATAGATTTATACTTGAATAAAAAATACGATAAAAAGTATAATGACGATGAACGTGATAATAGGCAGAAAATGAGTTTAAACCTCACTTTTGGGGGGAATATGGTTGGGGCTGTTTTAACATTTTAGATCTTGATGAAAAAAGGTGACTTAAGCTCGATATAAGAAAAAGCATTACAGTTTGTATAGTTTTCGATAAAAAACCTGACAGAAAACATATGCAATTTTGTTTAGAGTTTGTTTTGTAATGTACATCTACAACCAGGTTTTGCTTCTTGGTATCATGGAATCAGTAAATTACATAGAATTTCGTTCAAATCTAAAGCATTGTCTTGATGCCGTCTTTAATGATAGGAGTGACGTAGTAATTCCACGAAAAGGACTTAAAGACTTGGTTCTTGATTCTTCTTATGAATACAATTCTAAAAATCATCAAAATCTTTCCTCAACTGTTGTTTTAGAAGATTTCAAACCCTATATTTGTTGCAATGAAAAGAATATTTAACAATACTTGGTGGTGGACTTGCGATAACTAAGATTCGTGAGACATTAACTATATGATATAATAAAACCTGTCCTCACGACAGGTTTTTTTGTTTTTTAAAGATGAAGAAATATAAACTTAAAACTACCTACAAACAACAATTAGCGGATACGCTTACACCTGTAAGTGTATATTTAAAGCTCAGGGATATCTATCCAAATAGTATTTTGTTGGAAAGTAGCGATTACCACGCCAGTGACAATAGTTTTTCGTACATCTGTTGTCAGCCAATCGCTTCTATTCAGTTAAAGCACAATGCTGTTACACAAATTTTTCCAGATGACTCAATGATTGAAAATACGGTTGAATCTCATGAAGATATTAGTGCATATTTAGAAGATTTTAAATCAAAATTTGAAGTAGATGAACAAGACTTTAAATTTATCCATAACGGCTTATTTGGGTTTACGGCCTATGATGCTGTTTCTCATTTCGAGGAGGTGAGTATTTCCAAAAAGGAGGACGATTTGGATGTGCCAGATTTGTATTATGCGATTTATCAAAACATTATTGCTATAAATCATTTTAACAATGAAGCTTACATATTCGAACATTTAAGTGCTCATAAAGAAAGCAATCAGATTAAAATAATCCAATTACTTCAAAATCAAATTTTAGCGACCTATCCTTTTCAATCCTTAGGCGAAATTTCGTCTAATCTATCTGATGTTGGATTTCGCAATATGGTAATTCAAGCTAAAAAACATTGTCAACGAGGCGATGTCTTTCAATTGGTCTTATCAAGACGATTTTCTCAGCAATTTGAAGGCGATGAATTTGAAGTGTACAGAAGTTTGCGACATATCAACCCATCACCATATCTGTTTTATTTCGATTACGGCGATTTCAAAATTTTTGGAAGTTCACCTGAAGCCCAGTTGGTTATAGATAAACATAGAGCGGAAATTCACCCGATTGCAGGAACGTTTAAACGTACAGGAAACGATGACAAAGACAGACAATTGGCTCAGGACTTATCTGAAGATCCAAAGGAGAATGCAGAGCATGTTATGTTGGTAGATTTGGCAAGAAACGATTTGAGTCGACATGGCAGCCGGGTTAAAGTCGAAACCTACAAAGACATTCAATTCTTTTCTCATGTCATTCATTTGGTAAGTAAAGTGACGTCTCAGATTCATGAAGGTACATCGGCATTTGACATTGTAGCCGATACTTTTCCAGCGGGAACCTTGAGCGGCGCACCGAAACCAAAAGCTCTAGAGTTGATTGAAAAATACGAACCCGTAAACAGAAGTCTTTATGGTGGAGCGATTGGATTTATGGATTTTAGTGGAAATTACAACCATGCGATTATCATAAGAACTTTTGTCAGTAAAAATCACAAACTTCATTTACAAGCTGGCGCTGGAATTGTCTCAACTTCCAATGAAGATAACGAAGTTCAGGAGGTGTATAACAAGCTAGGGGCATTGACAAAAGCCATTTCGCTAGCAAATACAAACCAATCAAATTAAAGGCAGATGAAGATATTAGTGATAGACAATTACGATTCTTTTGTGTATAATCTTGTACATTATTTAGAGGCCTTTGATGCCGAAGTTCACGTGGTACGCAATAAGCAAATCCCCATGGATTTAGTTGATAGGTATGATAAGATTCTATTGTCGCCAGGTCCAGGAATACCTGATGAAGCTGGTATGCTTAAAGAGCTTATTCGAAAGTTTTATAAAACAAAACCGATATTAGGCGTCTGTTTAGGTCAACAAGCTATTGCCGAAGTTTTTGGAGGTGAATTGGAAAATTTAAATGAGGTTTACCATGGTGTTTCTTCATCCATAAAAATTTCTGTTGAAGATGAAGTATTGTATAGTGGTTTACCGGAATCGATTGAAGTTGGTCGCTACCATTCTTGGGTGGTGAAGAATAATTTACCACAAGAATTGGAAGCCACATCTTATGACGAAAATGGAAACCTTATGTCATTGAGGCATAAAATTTATGATGTCAGAGCTGTGCAATACCATCCGGAATCTGTTCTAACGCCTGAAGGTAAAACGATTATCAAGAATTGGTTATCAAGTTGATATGATAATTAACACCCCTCTGAACTCCCCTAAAAGGGAGAAATAAGAAGCGAAAATGTCCCCTTGAGGGTCTTTAGGGGTGTTTCAAGTAAGGGATTAAAGACTATGTAATTAAAATGAAAGATATACTAAACAGACTCATTGCTTTTGAAACTTTGTCAAAGGAAGAAGCAAAGCAAATATTGATTAGAATTTCAACTGAAGAATTTTCTGAAGTACAGATTGCCTCATTCCTTACCGTATTTATGATGCGCAACATCACGCTAGAGGAATTGGAAGGGTTTAGAGAGGCGTTATTGGAAATGTGTTTAAGCTTAGATTTTTCAGAATACAATGCAATTGATTTGTGTGGCACTGGTGGCGATTCCAAAAATACATTCAACATTTCGACCTTAGCCGCTTTTGTTACCTCTGGCGCTGGAGTTCATGTGGCTAAACATGGGAACTATGGGGTTTCGTCAGTGAGCGGTTCGTCAAATGTTTTAGAATTCTTAGGGGTGAAGTTTAAAAATGATGAAGAATTCCACAAGCGATGTCTTGATCAAGCAGGTATTTGTATTTTACACGCACCATTGTTTCATCCTGCTATGAAATCTGTGGCGCCAATTCGTAAATCTATGGGCTTAAAAACATTTTTCAACATGCTTGGGCCAATGGTTAATCCAAGTCGACCTAAGCAACAAGTGGTTGGGGTTTATAATTTGCAATTGCTCAGGCTATATTCTTATTTGTTTCAAAAAACTCATGAGTCTTTTGCCATTGTGCATGCCTTAGATGGATATGACGAGATATCGCTCACTCAAAAAGCCAAAGTCGTTACTCATAATGCTGAATATGTATTGGATGCTCAATCGTTTGGAGTAAATGCTCATGCACTCGAAGATATTCATGGAGGAGAAACTGTTAATGATGCAGCAGAAATTTTCATGAATGTCCTCAACGATAGTTGTACGGATTCTCAAAAAAATGTGGTCTGCGCCAATGCAGCTTTATCTATTTCGGTTGCTAAAGGCGTAGATATAACTACTGGATTTAATCAGGCGAAAGAATCTCTGGAAAGTAAAACTGCATTAAAGAACTTTAAAACTTTGGTTGAATTATCAAGTTACTAGATTCATTATGAATAATCAAACAGAACAAACAGATAAAAAAGTCTTCCCTTTGGGAAAATTAAGAGTGGCTTCCCACATTTTAGACGAAATAGCACAATTTAAGAAACAACTTTTGACATATAAGAAAGAAGTGGTTTCTTTAAAAGAGTTAGAAGCTAGACCTTTATTTTCAAGACCTTGTTTGAAGTTGACAGCCTTTTTGAACAATTCTCCATTCGGAATTATAGCCGAGCATAAACGGCGTTCGCCTAGCAAACCGCATTTAAATTTTAAAACAAATGTTTTTGAAATAGCGAACGACTATCAAGAAGCTGGAGTCTCAGCAATGTCAGTGCTTACAGAACAAAAATATTTTGGAGGATCTTTGGAGGATCTTCTATTGGCGCGAGCATCTGCAGATATACCATTATTGCGCAAAGATTTTATGGTAGATGAATACCAGATTATTGAAAGCAAAGCGCATGGTGCGGATATAATTTTGCTAATTGCAGCCTGTTTATCGCCAGAACAAGTCAAATCATTTTCTAGTTTAACAAGACAATTAGGCATGCAATCCATTCTTGAAGTTCATAGTCAATCAGAACTTGAAAGCCACATATGCGATACAGTAGATGTTGTAGGTGTGAATAACAGAAACCTAAAAACATTTGAAGTCGATTTGGATACCAGTTATAAATTATTGGAGCAAATCCCTAAAGAGTTTTTAAAGATTTCTGAAAGTGGAATTAGTAGCACCCAAGAGATTTTGAAGTTGAAGCAAGCAGGTTTCGATGGGTTTTTATTGGGTGAAACCTTTATGAAAACAGATAATCCAGGAAAGAAAGCAGCAGCATTTATTAATGAATTAAAGAGAGAGAATAATAATTAAAACTTATGAATTAACACCCTCTTATTCTGCCCTCTAAGGGAGAAAGTAAAGGTAGAATGTCCCCTTGAGGCAACTCCAGGGTGTTCTAACAACTAACAACTGATACAAATGAAAATCAAAATCTGTGGTATGAATAATTTGGAAAACCTTTCAGCTCTTGAAATGTTGAAACCTGATTATTTTGGATTTATATGTTATCCAAAGTCACCAAGAAATTTTGCTCGATTTGCACTGCCTCATTTTGAGTATTCTAAGAAAGTTGGTGTCTTTGTCAATGAAGATATTTATCAAATTTTAAAACTTCAGAATCAATTTCAATTGGATGCCATTCAACTTCACGGAGATGAACAAGATGATTATGTGTTTCAATTAAAGTCTCAATTGCCTCAAGGAGTAGAGATTTTTAAAGCTATTTCAATTAGCACAAAAGAAGATTTTAAAAAGGTTTTGCCATATGAAAGTTCAGTAAATCTTATTATTTTAGATACGAAAACAGAACTACGTGGAGGGAGTGGTCAAAAATTTAATTGGAACTTGTTGGATCATTACGATTCAAGCCTTCCATTTTTGTTAAGCGGTGGAATTCGAGATGTCGATGCTGAAAATATTGTAGACTTGTTTAAAAGTCATGATAAAATGCATGGTGTAGATATCAATTCGAAATTTGAAATCGAACCAGGCTTAAAAGATAAAACTAAAGTAGAACGATTTATAAATTCAATAGAAAAATATGCAGACAGATATTAATTACAATGTAGATGAAAAAGGTTTTTATGGTGAGTTTGGAGGCGCATTTATTCCCGAAATGCTTAAGCCTAATGTTGACGAATTAAGAGAGAATTATATAAAGATATCTTGCACAGAAGAGTTTAAGAAAGAGTTTGAAGCGCTGTTAAGAGATTATGTAGGGAGACCAACACCTTTATATTTTTCAAAACGACTAAGCAAAAAATACCAGACTCAGATTTATTTAAAGCGTGAAGACCTATGTCATACCGGCGCACATAAAGTTAATAATACCATTGGTCAAATATTATTGGCTAAAAAGCTTGGTAAAAAACGAATCATTGCCGAAACGGGTGCAGGTCAGCATGGTGTGGCGACTGCTACGGTATGCGCCTTGATGGGGCTGCCTTGCGTGATTTATATGGGAGCAATCGATATCAAACGACAAGCCCCAAATGTGGCACGAATGAAAATGTTAGGAGCTACGGTTGTAGCTGCAGAGTCTGGAAGTAAGACGTTAAAGGACGCTACAAATGAGGCGATACGAGATTGGATAAATAATCCGACCGATACGCATTATATCATAGGATCAGTTGTCGGACCGCATCCTTTTCCAGATATGGTCGCGAGGTTTCAATCCGTGATTTCGAAAGAGGTAAAAGCTCAGTTGCAAGAACAGTCTTATAAGTCTAAACCAGATTATGTGATTGCCTGTGTTGGCGGAGGGAGCAATGCTGCTGGCATATATTATGATTTCCTCAACGATTCTGAAGTTGGAATTATTGCTGTCGAAGCTGCTGGCAAAGGTGTCATGACTGGCGAATCGGCTGCTACTTCGCAGTTGGGTAGACAAGGGATTATACACGGCAGTAAGACCTTGCTTATGCAAAATGCAGATGGACAGATTACAGAACCCTATTCCATTTCAGCAGGTTTAGATTATCCAGGAATAGGACCAATGCATGCTCATTTATTCGCGTCAAAACGTGCTGAATTTATAAGTGTTACTGACGACGAAGCCATGCAAGCTGGTTGGGAGTTGAGCCAATTGGAAGGGATTATTCCTGCCATTGAAACAGCTCATGCCTTTGCGGTGTTTAAATACAAGTCTTTTAATCCCGATGATGTGCTAGTATTTAATTTATCGGGGAGAGGTGATAAGGATTTAGATACTTATATTAAATATTTTGATTTATAGATTTACTTTTTGCCAAATTGATTATATGCCAGAATATGATTCCCTTTTCATTTTATTAAAATAAATTTGCTAACAACCTTTAATCTGTCTTAGAAATATGAAGCTTCTGAATGTCTTTGTTTTGAGTTTACTGCTTATTGTTGGGTACAATCAAAATAATCCTGATTTTTCTGTTGCTCCTAATGGAGTCACTTGTATGTGTCCTAGCGCGAATGTTGGGGATACAGGCACATTAACCATTAACGGCGAAACCAAAACCTTTACTAAACGCTCAAGAATTCAGTTAGTGACTTTAATTCAGGCCAATAATTCAGATCCAGAGATCGGTTTGACTTGTACTTCAGGTATTACAAATATGAGCGAACTATTTAAAGACCAAGTTGGTTTTAATGCAGATATTAGCCATTGGGATACATCCAGTGTTGTTGATATGAATTCAATGTTTTTAAATGCTTCTGCATTCAATCAAGATATTAGCAGTTGGGATACTTCCAATATAATTGACATGAATTCGATGTTTAGAAATGCGGATTCTTTTAATCAAGCACTCATCACTTGGGAGACTTCAAGTGTTATTGATATGAGTTTTATGTTTGCATTCGCCGATGTGTTTGATCAAGATATTAGCAGTTGGGATACCACTAGCGTTACTGACATGAATTCTATGTTCAGAAATACGAATCTATTTAACCAGGACATAAGCGGTTGGGACACATCAAGCGTTACAAATATGAATTCTTTGTTTTTAAATGCTTCAGCATTCAATCAGGATATAAGTGGTTGGAATACATCTAGCGTAATCGATATGAGTTCTATGTTTAGAAATGCCGATGCATTCAATCAAGCCCTAAGTTCTTGGGATACATCCAATGTTGTTGACATGAGTTTTATGTTTGCTTTAACCGATGTTTTTGATCAAGATATTAGCAGCTGGAATACCTCTAATGTTACGGATATGAACTCCATGTTTTTAAATGCTTTATCATTTAATCATGACATAAGTGG
>JAUIFC010000001.1 GCA_030429455.1 Bacteroidia bacterium
TAAAATTTTACTTGAAGATTAATTCTAAATTAAAACGCTAGTTCATGTCAGCCAAAAATTACAAGTTTGATACCTATTTGCCTCATCGTTATATTATGACGATTAAGGAGAATACAAATAGACATATTCATTTTAAAGAACAACTAAAAGATGCAGGAATAGAAAATACTAAAGTTCATTTTAGTAAAAAGTTTTTATTTAGGTCTTGTTTTAAGAATACAGCGTCAAGAAGTATGACGGAAACTCATATCTATATTCATAAATTGGCTCAAAAACTGCACAAAGAAAATGTTGTTATTTTTGAAGACGATATATGTTTTGTTGATCATTTTAAAGAGAAAATGGAGCCAATTTTATTGGATCTAGAGAAACAAGATTGGGATATATTTTATTTCTTCAAACCAATAAAAGGAAATAGAACAGATTACGATGCAAGAAGGGGAGACATTGTGGAAGAATTTGATTCGGGTCTTGTGAAAACCATTGGAACAATTAATACGCATGCCTTAGCCATCAACATCAAAAACATTGATAAAATTGTAAGGACATATAATCTGGAGTATATTAAAAATCTCCCATTACAAATTAGAATTATTGACAAGTCGTTATCAAATTCTGGGTTGAATATGTATGCATGCAATGAAGATTTGATTTACCAATCAGAGAAATTCCCTTCTTCTACAATGCATGCCAATCCTAACCCTTCCTTATGGGAAAACATAAGACTATATTTTAAACAAGTAGGAAATGGTTAAAACAATTTCCTTTAAGACCACAATATCGAAATGAAAGTATTAGGTATACGATATGGCGGACATGACTCCGCAGCTAGCTTGATGATAGATGGCGAAATAATTGCAGCATCTTCTCAGGAAAGATACGATTACAATAAGCATTCTAGGGCATTTCCATTAGATGCCATTAAAGATTGTCTTAAAACAGCAGACTTAGATATCAACGAGTTAGATGAAATCGCTTTCGCAAACGATCCGATTTATCACATAAACGAATTTTACTTAAAATCCGCACTTAGCGATAAAGAGAGAATACCATTTCTATTCAATGATGCTCAAAAGATCAAAATGAATTTTGAAATGGAAAAAATCACTCGCGATTTTACAGGATTCAACGGTAGTATAAAATTCTATAGACACCACATGTGTCATCTGACGAGTGCATATTATCCTTCTGGTTTCAATGAAGCTGTCCTTTTAAGTCTCGATGGTATGGGAGAAATGGAAACTGGAATTTATGCGGTTGGAAGAGATGGTAAAATCGACATCTTACACGATTCTACAAAATACCCTCATTCATTAGGACTGATATATTCGGCAATAACATTTTATTTAGGCTGGAAACATCATTGTGACGAAGGTATTATCATGGGACTTGCCTCTTTTGGCAAACCTCATGCTCAAATTCCAAATTCTGAAATGACCTATTATGAGTTGTTTTGCGAAGTCATTCAGGAAAAAGGAGATTATGATTACGAATTGAATAAAGATTGGATAGTTTTTGACAAGGTCCGTGACAAATGGGTAAGCGATAAGTTTTATGATTTAATGGGGCCGAAAAGAAACTACGAAGATGAAATAACAGAACATCATCAAAATATTGCTGCGGCACTTCAACTCCGATTAGAGACTGTTGTATTAAATCATTTAAAAAAACTTAGGAAGCATACAGGAATAAATAAATTATGCATCGCAGGCGGAGTTGGACTTAATTGTTCTATGAACGGTGTGATCGAAAAATCAGGCATTTTCGATGAAATATTTGTACAACCAGCCAGTGGAGACGATGGTTCCACGCTAGGAGCTTGTTTTGTTGCAACATTAGAAGCAGGAATAGAGCTAAAGCCTAAAAAAAATCACAACTACTATCTTGGGAGTGTTTTTACAGTAGAAGATATTAGAAACGCAGTTGAAAATTCGAATGTTAAATTTGAAAAACCTGAGAACCTCTATAAAGCAACTTCCAAGCTATTAACAGATGGCAAAATTATATCGTGGTATCAAGGAAGAGCAGAATTTGGACCAAGAGCTTTAGGAAATAGAAGTATCTTAACAAAGCCTTTTCCAGCTTCGATGAAAGATTACATAAATGCCAAAGTTAAGTTTAGAGAAGAATTTAGACCTTTTGCACCAGCAGTTTTAAAGGAACATTGCTCGACTTATTTTGATATTAAGCAGGAAAGTCCACATATGCTTATCGCCTGTAATGTTCAACCTGAAAAAAAGGACGTTATCCCTGCTGTTGTGCATACAGATGATACTTGCCGCGTACAAACTGTGGGAGAAGAAAACAATTTTAGGTTTAGAAAATTACTTGAAGCCTTTTACGAAGAAACCGGAGTTCCAGTGTTATTAAATACCTCGTTTAATGTCAAAGGTCAACCTATTGTAAACTCGCCAGAAGAAGCAATAAATTGTTTTAAAAGCACAGCAATAGATCATTTAATTGTTGGAGATTACATTTTAAGCAAATAAAGAATTTTATAATACCTTAATCATTTATACCTTAAGTTGAAAGAAATAGACCTTATTGGTTTTATAAAAGAACTTTGGCCCATTAATAGGAGCATTACAGGTAAAGGGCTTAGGCAAACTTTAAGTGTAATTAAAGAGTATTTACCAGAATTAAATCTTTATGAAGTTGAAACGAGGACAAAAGTATTAGATTGGGAAGTACCAGAAGAATGGGATATAAATGAAGCTTATATCGAAGATTCTGAAGGCAATAGAATTGTTGATTTTTCAGAGAATAATTTGCACGTTATAGGTTATAGCGCGCCGGTAAACAAAGAGTTGACTCTGGAGGAACTTGAGCCTCACCTATTTTCTTTACCCGAAAAACCAAATGCAATTCCCTATATCACTTCATATTATAAGAAATATTGGGGATTTTGCATCACCGATTTACAAAAGAAAGAGCTCAAATCAGGACACTACAAAGCAGTTATAGATTCAAGACATTTCGAAGGAAGTCTTACTTATGGCGATTTACAAATTAAAGGTCAAACAGACAAAGAAGTCTTTATCTCTACGTATTGCTGTCATCCATCTTTAGCAAATAATGAACTATCTGGCCCTTGTGTTGCTGTAGCGTTGGCACAATGGTTATTGTCACAAAAAGACCTGAAATACAGTTATAGAATTGTATTTGCACCAGAAACCATTGGGTCTGCTACTTATCTGGAAAAAAATCTAAACGATTTAAAATCTAAGGTCATAGCAGCCTTCAACCTAACCTGTGTTGGAGACGAAAGAGCATGGTCTTATCTTCCATCAAGATTAGGAAACACATACACCGATAAAGTTGCTTTACATACATTGAATCATTGCACAGATAGTTATTCAAAGTACACTTGGAGTGATAGAGGTAGCGACGAAAAAATGTACTGTGCGCCACATATAAATTTACCAATGGTATCTGTAATGCGTTCCAAACATGGAACTTATCCAGAATATCATACTTCTTTGGATACAATTGGAAAAGTTGTTACCGCAAAAGGTCTAAGTGATTCCTTAGAGTTGCATAAAAAAATGATATCTATTATCGAGAACGACTGTGTTCCAATAACAAAAATTATTGGAGAGCCTCAATTAGGGAAACGTGGTTTATACCCAAATTTGAGCCATAATAGAAGTTCTGAATTAGTGAGAACACGACTAGATGTTATTTCTTATGCCGATGGAAAGCATACGCTTTTAGATATCGCAGAAAAGTGTGATGTATCTTTTTTTGATGTATTAGACGAGTTAGAAGTCTTGTTAAAGCACGATATAATTCAAATAGACTATCTTAAGGTTTAGTTTTAGACAAAATTTTTTGATCTAATAAGTTTATTTTGAACAAAGAACTAAGTTCTAAATCCAAAAAAGCATTTTTTTGGGATCTTTCGGGAGCATTTGTTAGACAATTTGTTTCATTTTTTATTTCTATTCTATTAGCTCGTCTTCTAGGGCCAGAGGAATTTGGACTAGTTGCATTATCTATGATAGTGATTAACATATCTAACGCATTAACAGATATTGGATTTACAAATGCTTTGGTACAACAAAAGACAGTAAAGGATATTGCCTATTCTTCAGTATTCTATGTAAATATTGGATTAGGCTTTACATTGTCTATTATCATAGTTGGTCTTTCCTCTTGGATAGCTTTATTTTTTGAAAATAATGAATTAAAATACATATGTTTATTTTTAGCTGTCATACCTATTTTTAATGCTTTAGGCAGTATTCATACAACGATACTAACTAAAAAATTGGACTTTAGAAGTTTAGCAGTTCGAAATACGGCAGCAACTACCATAGCAGGTGTTATTGCAATCATAGCCGCATTTTATGGATTGGGAGTTTATAGTTTGGTTATGCAATATGTTATTTCTGCGGCATTAGGAACATTAGTTGTTTGGTTGGCAATCAAATGGAAACCAAAATGGGAATTTTCAGTTTATGAAATTAAAAAGCTCTTTAGTTATTCTAGCTACATTTTTTTGGATAATATTTTAAGACGAGTTTTTATCAACATAGACACAGCATTTATAGGAAAAGTATTCTCACCAGCAGTTCTAGGATTTTATAATAGGGCTCAATCTCTAAAATCTCAAGTCGAAACTTACAGCACTCAAAGTTTAAGTAAGATTATATTTCCTGTATTGAGCCAGCTACAAGATGATAATGAAGGGTTTATTAAGATGTACAATAAAACCTATAAGCTTGTTAGCGGTCTTATCGTATTGCTAATTGCTCCTTTGTATTTTTTGGCAGAATTTGTAATCATCTCGTTATTAGGTGAAGAATGGAGATTTAGCATCACCTTTTTCAAAATTCTTATTTTAGGAAGTTTAGTTGCACCACATATAGGAATAATGGCAAAAGCCTTGTTAGCCAAGGGTTTCTCAAAAACGAGGTTTAAAATGGGTCTTGTTCAAAGAGTACTCATGTTATTTCCATTAGTAGCATGGTATTATTTCGGTTTATCTGTTTTTGCAGCGACTTATTTTGTAGTGGTCATTTTAATGTTTTTGCTATTTGTTTATCAAATGAAATTCAAATTTGATATTAAAGTCGATAACCAAATAAGCTATATTTTACTGCCGAATTTGATTTTTTTAATTTTCCTAATTACCGATTATTTTGTTTACAGCGGAGTAAATCAGTGGATAATTGCAGGTTCTTTTATAGTACTACAAACCTTATTTATGGTGCTTTTGAAACACGAAAGTTATTTGTTTATCAACAATAATATTAGAAGTTTTTACAAATCGAGAATAAAATAAGCGTATTAAGACCAAAGCTGATATTCTGAAGATTTCCAACACCAACGCTGACATGCAATATCAAAAAAACTTGTTATTTCTTAAATCCGCTTTTTCGACTGAAAATGTAAAAGTTGAAACAGATTATGCTCTACATTGGATAAAGGAACAAAACCAAAAGACAGCAGTAGAGGTAAAAAAGATAGACTTTAACGACTTAAAGTTATGGGGATTTGATAAGGATGTGGCTAAATTATCTCATCAAACAGGAAGGTTTTTTACGATTGAAGGCATCCATGTTCAAACCAATTGGGGAAAAGTACAAGAATGGTCTCAACCCATAATTAATCAACCAGAGATTGGGTATTTAGGATTTATCACCAAAGAGTTTAATGGTGTTTTACATTTTTTGTTACAAGCCAAAATTGAACCAGGCAATGTCAATCATGTGCAACTTTCACCGACTTTGCAAGCCACCAAAAGTAATTATACAAGAGCACATAAAGGGAAGTCACCGGCGTATTTAGAGCATTTTATTAATGCCACGCCGAATCAAATTTTATTAGATCAATTACAAAGCGAACAGGGCGCTAGATTTCTTAAAAAAAGAAATAGAAATATTATTATAAAAATCGATGAGGACATCCAAACTCTAGATAATTTCATTTGGTTAACGCTTGGACAAATTAAACAGCTAATATCTTTTGACAATATTGTAAATATGGATACGAGGACTGTAATTTCTGGTATACCTTATGGCGATTTTACAGAAGAGCAAATCGACTCGTTGGATTTTTACGATTTAAAGAATAAAAATGAATCGATTGAGTACAAATTATTGAAATCTCAACTTTTATCTCACAGAGCTCTAAATTCTCAAGATGAAATTATAAGTTACATTACAAAACAGAAGTGCAAATTTGAACTTAATGTGTCTCATATTTCCCTAGCAAACATACAAGATTGGAGAATAGAACCCAATTGTATAAGGCACAAAGACGATAAATTTTTTAAAATAATAGCGACAGAAGTAAGCATAGAAAACAGAGAAGTTGTCAAATGGACTCAACCAATGGTCGAACCCACTCAAGATGGGATATGTGCTTTTGTTTGTAAAGAGATTGACGGCGTATTGCATTTTATAGTTCAAACAAAATTGGAATGTGGTAATTTCGATATCATAGAGTTTGCTCCAACTGTACAGTGTCTAACGGGTAATTATCGAGAAACACCAAAAGGAGAATTACCTTTTTTAGATTATGTTTTAAATATTCCCGAAGAGCAAATAATATTCGATACATTTCAGTCTGAGGAAGGCGGACGTTTTTATAAAGAACAAAACAGAAATCTACTCATATTTGCAGGTGAAGAAATAGGGATAGATTTACCAGATAATTACATTTGGATGACGCTTAACCAACTACAGACATTTATAAAGTATAATAACTATATTAATATTCAGGCACGAACATTGATTTCTGCTATTCAATTTAAAAAATGAATAAATTAAACATAGGGATTTTAGGTTTTGCCTCTATTGCCATAAAGGCCATTATACCTGCCGTAGTTCAAAGCGAATATTTTGAATTACGTGGTATAGCAAGCAGAAATTCTGATAATAAAGAAGTGATTGAAAATAAATATTCATGTAAGTTTTATAACGAATATGAAGCAATGGTAGATGACCAAAGCATTGATGCTTTGTACATTCCGCTACCAAATTCACTTCATTACCCGTGGGCCAAAAAGGCCTTGGAAAATGGCAAACATCTTCTTGTCGAAAAGTCTTTAGCCTGTAGCTACCAAGATGTTGAAAGGCTTAACGACCTAGCAAAACAAAATAATTTGGCTATTGTTGAAAACTTTCAGTTTAGAAAACATTCGCAATTAGCCAAAATAAAAGAGATTATTGGCAATAATCAACTAGGAGAAATTAGAGCTATAAAGAGTTCATTTGGTTTCCCTCCATTTCCTGACAAGAATAATATCAGATATATCAAGGAGTTAGGAGGTGGAGCATTACTTGATGCAGGTGCTTATCCAATAAAGCTAGCACAGGAACTTTTAGGTTTTGATATTAAAATCACTTCGGCATTATTGGAATATGAGGGTCAAGAAGTGGACATTTGGGGTGCTGGGATGTTACAACAAGAAAATGCATCAAACTTTGTTCAGTTTTCTTTTGGGTTCGATCACCATTACCAATGTTCTTTGGAGATTTGGGGAAGTAAAGCCAAACTTTTTACCAATAGAATATTTACGGCGCCTCCAGAATATGAGCCAACTGTAATAGTTGAAAGTAGAGAAGGACAAGAAACCTTAACCTTGGATGCAGATAACCACTATGTAAATATGCTAAAACATTTTTATAATTGTACACAAGATCAAGATTTGCGGACTATGGAATATAGAGCAAATAACACTCAAGCAAAACTTCTAGAAGATTTTTATAACTTGGCACATTCCTGAAAAATGACAGTAGAGCAAGCAAGACTTATCGAAATTAAGAAAGTACAAGACAGCAGAGGCTCGCTTTCTGTAATTGAGCAGAGTTCCGACATTCCATTTGAAATAAAACGTATTTATTACATGTACGACATTGCAAAAGGAGCGGATAGAGGTCATCATGCCATGAAGACACAGTGCAAATTTTTGATTCCCATCCATGGGAAATTTGATGTAGTTTTAAAAGATGGGACTAATGAAAAAGTATTCCATTTAGGAGAAAGACATCAAGGGCTTTTAATTCCAGGAGGTCTATGGCGAGAAATGAGAAACTTTTCTGCTGGAGCAGTTTGTCTAGTACTTGCAGATGAATTTTTTATCGAAGAAGATCATATAAGAGATTATCCTTCTTTTATAGAATATAGAAATTCGTTATCGAATAGTTAGATATTTGTTTATAAGACAACACTTTTTAGCTTTCATTTAATTAAAGTGTTTTATGCGTAAAAGAAAAATTCTACATATTTTAAGGAGTACAAAAAGGGATACGTATATTGTAAAGCTTTATAATTCTATCGACGCTCTTGAGAACACCTTTTTTTTTAACGAAACCAAATTACCGAAGCAAAATTCTAAAGAAAATATAGAGTTTTTAAAAAGGCAGAAGAATACTTATTTCTATACAAAAGATAATTTTCCAATTGTAAAGGATCAAAGTTTTGATACCATAATAGTATACAGTTTAAGCAATGTACAAGTAAAATTATGCTTTAAGTTTTTAAAAAAGGGCACTCAATTGGTGTGGCGATCATTAGGTGGAGAATTATACACGTTGGCATTTATTAATTTGAATGATGCTTATCAGCCAGAAACACTTCAATTGCTAAAAAGGCATTCTTTTTTTAAGAATAAATTTAGATTTAAATTTCACAGATTTTACAAAAGATTTTCACTAAACAGTAAATTTTTTAAAAAAATTGACTTTGTGTCTTCAATGGTGCCAGAAGAATTGGATATTATAAACCGAAACAAAAATATACATGCAAAATATGTTTATTTACCATTAGGGGATAATAACAATTTTGAAAACACAGCAATTGAAAGGATTAATCCAGATGCGAAAAACATTTATATTGGTTCTTCAGGTTCAGCTGCTTGTAATCATTTAGATGTTTTAAAAAAGTTAAAAGAAATCAATTTTCAATATGACATTTACATTACCTTATCCTATAAAGTACCTAGTAAAATATATCTAGACAAAGTTTTAGAAGTGGGTTATAAATATTTTGGGGACAGATTTAAGCCTCATCTGACTTTTCTTTCAAGAGAGGAATTCATCACTATTTTAAACACAGTTTCGACTGCTATTTTCAACATCGACCAGCAAGAAGGCTTGTATTCTATAAACATATGTTTTAGAAAGGGAATTAAAGTTTTTATTTCGGATAAAAGTCCTATGTATCGACATTTAATAAATGCAGGCTATGATGTATTTTCTTTTCAAAAAGATTTAAGTCAAAAAATGATTGCCTCTCCTTATGCGCCTGATATAACAAGCATTAAAGGAGATAATGTCTTTACAAAAGAAGATAGAAAGGCTGTGTACGAATTGTTAGAAGAGTTAGATGGATGACAATATTCCTAGCAATTTGCAGAGATTTTATAATAATCAGCTCACCAATAAATCAATAGAATTTGGGTTTTATCGTTTCGTTTCAAAAATTTAATATTAGCATAGTTGGTTAAAGATTTAGGAAAAAAATCAAAAGCATCTGTTATTTGGGATATCTCAGGAGGTTTGATAAGGCAACTGTCATTTCTTTTTATAACCATTGTTTTAAAAAGAATTCTTACACCAGAAGAGTTTGGTATTGTAGCCTTATCTATGGTTTTTATTGCCATATCAGAAGTCTTTATCGATGCTGGATTTACCGCTGGTTTAATCCAACAGAAAGACTCGAAGGATATTACGTATTCAACAGTATTTTATTTTAATTTGTTAATTAGTATTGTATTTTCAGTCTTATTAATAGTTTTTTCTCCGCTTATTTCGCTTTTTTTTGAGAATCCTGTAATCGAAAATATATTGTATTTGCTAGCTATAATTCCTCCCGTTGCTGCATTAGGGAGAGTACAATTTGCCATCTTAACAAAGGATATTAACTTTAAAAGCCTTACCATACGGGATTTGGCTGCAAACATATCCGGTGGTTTGTTAGGGCTATTAGCTGCTTTAAATGATTTTGGTGTTTACAGTTTAGTGATTCAGCAGATAACAATGGTTGCAGTAAGTACTATAATGCTTTGGTTTGCAACCAAATGGTATCCTAAACTGGAATTTTCTTTCACAGAACTCAAAACTTTATTTACTTTTTCTGGATATGTATTTCTAGATGACCTGATTAGAAGAATTGTAATGAAGATAGATACGATATTTGTGGGAAAGGTTTTTTCTCCAACGATTCTTGGCTTTTACTCTAATGCAGAAACACTAAAGGCACAAGTCGAAGTATATACTTCTAACAGCGTTAGTAAAGTATTATTTCCTGTGTTAAGCAAATTACAAGATGACCACGAAACTTTTAAAATAACTTACTTCAAGGCCTTTAACTTAGTAACAGGTTTAATCGTTCTTTTAATTGGGCCTGTTTGTTTTTTATCTTATTTCATTATTACAACTATGTTTGGTGAGAAGTGGATACCAAGCGTGGTTTTATTTCAAATTTTAATTTTAGTTACTATTATATCGCCGCATATAAAAATGATGGGCAAAGCTATTCTTGCGAAAGGCTATTCTAAATTAAAATTTCAAATAGGAATTGTACAACGAATTTTAAGACTATTACCAATAACAATAGGGCTTTTCTATGGGATAAAAGAATTCACAATTGCAATAGTCTTTTCAGCTTTTTTGGTTTTCATTTTACTTTGTACTGTTTTTCATGTAAAATTAAAAATCAGTTTTTTATTACATCTAAAGTCTTTTATTATACCTAATATCGTATTAGTCTTATTTTTGACTTTTTATTATGTATTAAGCGAACATTTTAATCAATGGGTGATTGCTATTACCTTTTTCTTTACACATTTGTTGTATTTAAAAATACTAAATCATGAAAGTTATATTTTTTTGAATTCTAATTTAAATAAGGTCTTAAAAAAACTAAAAAAATAATCTTTTAGATTATTAAACTGTAAACTCTATTATTCTTTTATAATTGCTGAACAATAGTCAAAGATGAAAAATTTGTTATTTCATATTGGTTTTCATAAAACTGCTAGTACTTGGTTTCAAAACGAATTTTTTTTAAAGCATACAAGTACTTTTAATGCCTTAGACATTAAAGAAAAACATTATCATAGTTGGATTGCTATGGATTTTATTTTTGATGAAGAACAGAACATGTTAAATCCCAATGACATTAACAAAAACGCTATTCTGGAAAAGATTGATAAAATTGGCACAACAGAAGATGACAGAATAAATGTCATAACCCATGAAAGACTATCTGGTAACCCACATTCAGGAGGTTTTGATTCTTCAATAATTGCAGATAGAATTCATAAAATATTTCCAAACGCCAAAATATTTATGGTCATAAGAGAGCAAAACTCTTGGTTGTTGTCCAACTATTATCAATATTTGACTGCTGGTGGTACTAAAAGCCTTGTTAAGTATTTGAACACCAAGTATGATGCAAAAATACCTTATTTCTCTCCAAATCATATCAAGTACCATTTTTTAATAAACAAATACTATGATTTGTTCGGAAAAGACAATGTGCTAGTTTTTCCTTATGAATTGTTTGTGAAAGACAAACCTATCTTTTGTGAAACATTTGGCAAATTTGTAAACAAAGAAATAACAATAAACCAAAATTCGTCAAATAAAAAGTATAACAAAAAGGTTGGGTTTTACGTGAATTACAAGACAAGGTGGCTTAATATTTTTTATTCAAGTAGTTCTGTAAATCACTATTCTCCTTACCACACTAAAGTTCTTAGCTTAGCTGTAAAAGGGTTAAGAAGAATGCTCATCAAATTGTTCCCTAAGAGTGTGGATGAAAACTTAATTAAGTCCCAAAAAAAGATAATTTCCGATTGGTCTAGAGGAATATACGAGTCTTCTAATAATGAAACATCCAAACTGATTGGTATAGATTTAGAAAAATTTGGCTATTCAATTACTAAATGATTAAGCCTTGAATACTAAAATTGATTTTATTGGAATTGGAGCCCAGAAAGCGGGTACAACTTGGTTGTTTAAACAATTTGAAAAATCTAATCAGATACAACTTCCACCAGTCAAGGAGCTTCACTATTTTGACCGTTCTTCAACTTACTTATCTCCTAATATTCTCGAAGAAACCTTGTTAAAAGATAGGATGAAAAACCCAAAATGGGTACTTAGGTCTATATTTGAAATCTTAAAAAATGCAAAAGATTTTGGTTGGTTTAAGAAATGGTATTTTTCAGACTATAGTGACAAGTGGTATTTGTCTCTTTTCAAAGGATATTCTAAGTGCAAAGGTGAAATTACACCAGCCTATGCTATTCTTAGAGAAGAAGATATTTCCGAAATGAGTAAACTATTAGGTGAAGACACAAAAATTATATTTATGCTACGTAACCCTATTGACAGGGCATGGTCTAGCTATAAATATAAATACAACATAACTGAATATGACAAAGGCGATTATGAAGACGCAAAAAGATTTTTTGTATCAGATTATCAGGTGTTTAGGTCGGAGTATTTAAAAACAATTCAACTGTATAAAAAGTACTTTAACTCGATTTGTTTAGCATTTTTCGATGCTATAACGGAAAATCCAAAAGATCTTTTGTTTGATATTTTTAATTATTTAAACTTAGATACCAAAGAGATAGATTCCTTTTCTGGATTACAGAAAAGGATAAATACATCAAGGACCATTGAGATTCCAGATCGTATTTATAATTTTTTGACCGATATGTATCAAGAACAAATCAAGGAATTATCAATTGAGTATGGAGAATATTTTAGAACTTGGCAAATCCAAAATAATATTGGATACATTTCTCCTAAACCAACAATTATTTTAAAGTAATGAAACTTTATTTTCATATAGGTACAGAAAAAACAGGGAGTTCATTTTTACAATCATACCTAGCACGTAATAGAACCATTTTAGAAAAGCACGCAATATGTTATCCTCACGCCGGAGTTCATGAGGCAAACGTACAAAAAGGAATCATTACGCCTGGTAATGCCGAAGATTTGCAAAGAAGTATAGATGCTTTGGAATGGCCAAAGGTGAAAGAGTGGTTAGCTCAAAAAAAGAAAGAAGCTCAAAAAAAACAATGCGATACGTTATTGATATCTAACGAAATATTGGTACTAAGTTTTTCTAAAGAAGGGGTTTTAGCAAAAGTGATTGACATTTTAGAGGCCTTAGAGATTTCTTGTGAAGGCTTGTTGCTGATTATCAGAGAGCCTGTAAGCCAAGCACTATCACTTTATAAGCATAGGACAAAAAGTGGGACATTCACTCCAATTCAAGAGTGGTTGGAAAATCAGTATTTTATTGCAGGTGGATTAAAGGATTTTTATACAGAACTGTCAAAAACGAATATAAAGCTAAGCCAGTTTGAATATAAAAAAGACAGTGAATATTTGGTAAATGTTTGCATAAATGATTGGTTAGGGCTTAATGAAGATATTAAAATTGAACAGCAAAAAAGTGTAAACCCCTCTTTGTCTTTGTCAGAATTGGTTTTGCTTTGTGAAATATTTCAGAATGATGAAATTTTGGCAAAAAAGTTTTATCAATTTATGATTAGGATAGATGTTAAAGATAAGTCCGATGATAAGTATCTTAAAGGCTATGTAAAAAACCATATTAATAACTATATGGTTAAGCATAATGAACTATGGAATATAGTTAATCAAAAAATGAGTACAACCAAGAGCAATTTTAATTATAAACCATGTAAAGTGACTTCTGAGGAAAAAATAACCAGTTTCTCAACACATCAAATTAAAACCATTTCAAAATTTATAGAATATTCTAAAAGTAAAAGTTTTAGGAAACATAAAATCAAGTACAAAACAATTGTTTTCATAGGTAAAAACACCCCAAAGTTTATATACAAGTTAAGAAAGAAACTATTGTATAGAACCTAAAAGGATAAATTAATAGCAACAATATGTGTGGCATCAGCGGAATAATATATAACAGAACTTCTAAGAATACGGAAAAATTTAAAAGTTCAGCCAATTTACAATCCCATAGAGGACCAGACTATACGGGATATTACGGCGACGAACATTCGGATTTTATTCACCATAGATTAAGTATTTTGGATTTAGATTCTCGATCTAATCAACCATTTACGGATCAAAATAAAAATAATTATCTCATCTATAACGGGGAGATTTATAACTACAAAGACTTAATTAAGCAATATGATCTTAAGGTTACAACTACATCAGATACAGAAGTGTTATTTCAACTTGTATCTGACCAAACTTTTGATTACAAAGAACTTAATGGCATCTATGCTTTTGCATTCTATAATAAAATGCAAGGACAATTAAAACTAGTAAGGGATAAATTAGGAGTAAAACCTCTTTACTATTATCAAGGTAAAGACTATTTTATTTTTTCATCCGAAGCTAAAGTCATTTATTCTTACTTGGATGAGCTTAAATTGGACTACCAAGTTCTTAGTGAGTATTTGGCTTTTAGTCATTCAAACGGCTTAAACACGATAGTATCTGGTGTCAAAAAGTTAAATCCAGGTTCTACACTTCAATTGGATGTCAATACTTTTGAGGTTGAGCATCATCAGTTTTGGAAATTAGAAGAAGAGGTCAAACATCAAATAAAACCAACATATGTAGATGCTAAAAAGCACACAACAAAACTGTTGGAGGAAGCAATGCAAAGACAGTGTATAAGTGATGTGCCAGTCGGAGCTTATTTAAGTGGCGGTATAGACTCTTCTGCCGTTGTTGCTATGGCTTCGAAATACACAGATAAAAAATTGTTGACGTATTCCGTAGATTTTGATAAGAATCCACACTCCGAACTAAAAGCAGCTACAAAAATTGCGAAACGCTACGGAACAGAGCATCATGAGTTTCAAGTAAATTTGGATAATGTCGAGGAATATTTAACAAAGTTGATTTATCAATACGACGAACCCTTTGCAGATCCAGCAATGATACCGTTGCATTTAATTGCAGAAAAAGCTAAACATTCGTCCACCGTTGTGCTTCAAGGTGATGGTGGTGACGAAATTTTTGCAGGCTATGGGAGACACTTAGATTTTAGGCAATTTCGTGAACGAAAGTTAATTTTTAAAACCTTAAAGAATTTCCACTTTGATAAATCTAAAAGAAAACATTTTAAAACAAGGTTTGAATCGTTGAACTATGATAATAAAGTAGAACTTATGGCAAATATGGTGCCTATAAATAGCGATGTAGATTACGATAGGTTTTTTGCTCACGAAAAGGCAGATGTGTTAAAAATGGCCAAACCATTCCAACTATATGAAGAAAGTTATAACAGGTATAAGGATTATCCATTAATGCAAACCATGCTATATACAGACATGGAAAACATATTGCCACATAAATTTCTAGAAAAAGTAGATAAGGTCAATATGTGGCATTCCATAGAAGCGCGAGTACCGCTTCTAGATGATAAACTCGTGGACTATGTAATGCGTTTACCTCACTCTTACAAAATCCGAAAAGGAATAACCAAATATTTCTTAAGAGATATTTTAAAGGATTATTTGCCAGATGAAATACTTAATGACAGAAAAAGAAGCTTTGGTACTCCGGTTATAGAATGGCTTAGAACAACATTATACGAATTTAC
This sequence comes from Bacteroidia bacterium, assembly GCA_030429455.1. Classification (GTDB taxonomy): domain Bacteria; phylum Bacteroidota; class Bacteroidia; order Flavobacteriales; family Flavobacteriaceae; genus Psychroflexus. The sequence goes on from JAUIFC010000001.1 coordinate 15,583, forward strand.
ATTAGATATATTTGAAAAAGCTGATCAGCAGAAGTATCCAATTAATTACAAGTACTTAATCTATAGTTTGCAAGAATTCAGAAAAGGAAATGCCATAGAAGACGGCCATCTGTTGTGGAAATTTTTGGTGCTTACTATTTGGATGAATTGTTATAAAGAAAAAATTATATTTTGATCATGTCAAAAGTAGTACATTTGAAAAATAATATAGAAATATAAATCATGTCTTTATTAAAGGAAAAGTTTAAATATAATTTAATACTTTATTTTCTCTCTCCTATTTTAGGTTTGTTCTATGGTCTCAAATCTGGAAATTATAAGTACATTCGTTGGAGTATTTTTGTCTTTACTATTTTTTATGGTTCCCTTTTGACTTTTAACCTATTAGGTGGTGCATTGGGAAGCGACGCAGGGTCTGATGGTGCAAGGCACTGGAATAGTGTTTATGAACATTATCAATATTTGGACATTGGAGTATGGTGGAATGAATTAAAATCTATATTAGCCTTTAGCCCTAAAAGTACTACAAAAGATGACCCTTTTATACATTTTTTGTCCTTTTTTGTTGGTGGTATATTACGTATGCCAGGTCTTTTTTGGGTTGTTCTATCTATAGTGTATGGGTATTTTTCTTCTGGAGTAATAGTTAAAATTTTACAACGGATAAATTGGAAAACTGGACACAATAAATTTTACTTTGCTTTTTTTCTATTTATATTTCTTTTGTCATTTTCACCCTTAAATATGCAAACTGTAAGAACATGGACGGGAATGTGGGTGCTGGTATATGCTGTATTGTCCTATGAAGAGACTAAAAAAAAGAAGTATTTATTTCTTGCTTTAGCTCCTGTAACGATACATGTAGGTTATTTTGCATTAGGAATAGGTATTTGGTTCGTCTTATTTACAGGCATAAGAAATCTTAGATTTTTGTTTTTTGGTTTTGTGGCTTCCATATTTTTATCTACCGCGATTGACTTTCTTGGTTTGGATCAGGTTATAGCACAAACGCCTCTTGGATCTAGTAAGTTAGATGCTTATTATGTTGATGATAAAAAAGCAGAAAACTTTGAAACAAGATTACAAGAATCTGAAACCAATTTTTACAAACGCTATGAAGAATACAAAATACAAAAGTATGTGTTTTCTGCTATGTTACTTTTTTTATATTTTGTTTTTAGCAAAAGAAGTTTAAGTCATTTTCAAAAGACCTTACTGTCATATGCTTTAGCTATGGCAATTGTTTCAAACTTATTTACACTATTGTATGCTGTGCACAATAGAGGTTGGATCATTGCATCTTTTTTTATTTTTTCATTAATGCTTATTATACTTTCAAATAGAACACTTCCGAAAAGAAAATTGGGCTTTTTGATATATCAATTGCCTTTGTTTTTGATTACAGTGACTATTATTCCATATATGTTGTTTGTGTTATCTAGATTTATCAATTTCACCTCTGGGTATATTTTAATAACACCTTTTTTTAGTTGGTTTGATGGCGATTTGAGTTTTAGCTTAAAAGATATTTTGGTCGTCTTTTTCTAATTATTTATAATGATTTATAAAATATTAATAGTTCTTGTACCAGCATTTGATCCAAATAATGGTGGAGTACAGCGTTCCACATATAAAATGTCAAGCTATTTTAAAAGTAGTGGTCATAACACTTATATATATTCATATTACAATTCGGGTCATGCTGAACAAAATGTAGCAGAATTACACTTTGCAAAACAACCAGACGAGCACAAGAACGAGAATAATAATGCACAACTATCGGCTTTAATTCTTGAGATTAAACCCGATATAGTAATTAATCAAATGCCGTATGAGCATGAAATTGGTCATACACTAAAGAGTACTCAAAAGCGACACCATTTTTTGTCTATCAGTTGTTTGCGAAACACACTTTACAGTGTAAAGCTTAACTTAGACAGTTATTTACAATCAATTATACCAAAAAGTATTCAGCCAATTTTTAATAATCAGATAGGTAAATTTATTCTATTACAAGGGCATCGGCAAAAGCACAAAAAGGACCTTAAGCTTATACTAGATTGTTATGATTATTTTGTCATGTTTGGCCCTCCAAACATCAAAGAGTTAAAGTATTTTGTGGGTAATTACAAGCTAAATAAAACGCACCTTATACCGAATTCGATTTTAAGCGTTTTACCAACATTACCAACCAAAGAAAAACGAATTCTTTGGTTAAGTAGATTGAGTTATGGGCAAAAACGGGCAGATCTTATTTTGCCCTTTTGGAAAATAGTTTTACAAAAATTACCGGATTGGCAATTAGATGTTGTTGGAGGAGGAGATGCATTTTCGGATATAAAACAGCAAATCGAAGAGGAGAATATTCAAAGGGTTAATCTATATGGACAACAAGTCCCTTATGAGTATTACAAACGTGCTCCTATCTACATTATGACGTCAAAGAATGAAGGTTTTCCAAACACACTAATAGAAGCTCAGTCCTTCGGATGTGTGCCAGTAGTTTATGATAGTTATCCTATATGCTCATGGGTAGTGAAAGAGGGTAAAAGCGGTATACTTATTCCACCATTTAACGTTAACAAAATGGCAGAAGAAGTCATCAACATTGCTAAAGATGAGCATAGAAGAGAATTACTTATGCGAGCCGCTTTGGACAATGCAAACGAATTTTTGTTAGATAATGTTGGTAAAAAATGGATTGAATTTTTTGATAGAGAATTGATGACAAAGGATTAAGAAATTTATCATGAAAAATAGCATTTCTTCCAATATATTTAATTAACAAATTATCCGATAGGCAATATTTTGAGAAAATTTCAAATGATTATTAAAAACTCATTATTATTTACTAAAATTACATGTTAATGCTTTTTTCAAATGAACCACTAAGGCTCACTGCTAAATTAAGGTTTGCAAATTTAAAACCTTGAACAGATTATTTTGATTTAATTTATCAATTGTACATTTTTTTGAAGACCAATTTTTTGGTTTTGTGAGTAGCTGATATCTTAAAGGAAATATATGAATAAAGAATAAGAATAATTTCTAGTTGCCTAAGTCACTTTTTAAAAGGTATTTTTATGATTCATGCGATTTAGTAATATTTTTAACAATAATTCTTCATACATGAACATAAACCTATATTTTTTAAAAAACTCAGCTTGCGAAAGAAGAAAGGTAAAACAATGTATTTATGAAGTTTAAAACGATAAAGAAGTTTTTAGTCAATCCTAAATTGGGATGGATTAAATTGACAGATAAAATTACTATTTTAATAAGATTGAATAATGTTTTTGTTAAAAAGAAGGTGTTGTCAAAGATGAAGAAACACCCAGTGATTTATGTAAGAACCCCAAAAGTTGTTTCGAGCTCTATTCTTTTAGCACTAGAAGAAAGTGGCAGGTTGGTAAATATGCTTAATAAGAAAAATCAAAGAAAAGACTTTTTAAAAAATGTTGATTTAAGCGATAAAATTATTTGTGTTGGAGCTTATAAGAATCGAATTTGGTTTAAAGACAATTATCCTCAAATATGGGAAAATGCTTTTAAATGGGCAGTTGTTCGTAACCCTTACGACAAAACTATTTCGGCATGGAAATACTTAGAAAGTACAAGCGGAAAGACATTGTCAGAAGTACTTACATCACCGCCTAATGAAGAAGATAACTTTAGGGATTATCTCCACTTTACTCGAACACAAAGCGAAACTCTTTCAACCAAAGGTAAGCTTTACGTTAATTATATGTTGAAATACGAGAATCTTGGTGAGGAATGGATTAAGCTAGGAGATGAACTCGGAATTAAATTACCTGAGCTCCCAGTTGTGAACAAAACTGCTAGCAGAGTACGTGCACATTCTACAGATTCATTGTCCCAGGATGAAAAAAAGATGATTCAAGATAGATATAACCTTGATTTTGAAAATTTTGGATATTCAAAGTAAAGTCTATTCGCTTATTGTCGTTTATTTTTAAACTCTTAGTGATAAGAAAAATTAAAAAGCAAAACAAATCCTTATTCTCTAACAAAGAACATAAACTATCGAATGAAAAATCAATGTATTTGAGCAAAAGTAATCTACTCAATAACTTTTTCGATATTCTAGAATAATTAAAAGTATTATTTAAAGTTACTATATAATTGATTGTGCGCGATTGGATTAAAAATGGTATAAACAACTATATAAATTACAAATCTTTTAAGACAAATAAAAAATATGTCATTATTGAATCTGATGATTGGGGAAGTTTAAGAACTAAAGACAGTAAGGCAAGAGATGCATTGAACGCTTTGCATCCAAACATAAAAAATGACCCATTCACTCAATATGACAGTATTGCATCTTGTGCAGATTTACAAGCCTTATTTGAAGTTTTAAATTCGGTAAAAGACAGAAAGGATAATCCAGCTTGTATAACAGCAAATGTATGTACCGCAAATCCACACTTTAAAAAAATTTCAGACAATAATTTCGAAGATTTTTACTTTGAGCCTTTTACAAAAACACTTGAAGGCTATTCAAAGGACAAAAGTATTTTTGAAGTTTGGAATGAGGGTATTAAAAGTAAACTATTTTACCCACAATTACATGGAAGAGAACATCTACATGCATTGGCATGGCTCAAAGAGTTACAGGCAGGTCAAAAATCCTTGTTAAAGGCTTTTCATTATGAAACTTGGAGTATTCCATATACTTCAATAACAAATAACCAAAGAAGAAAAAATCTACAAGCGGCTTTAGACCATTATCAACTAGATAACGAAATAAAATTTCAGGAAAAATGGATAAATGACGCGAGCCAAATATTTAAAGACGAATTTGGGTTTACGTCAAAAACATTTATTCCACCAACTTATAAATGGCATTCAAATTTAAATTCAGTTTTTCAGATTAACGGTATAGAAGCTTTACAAGGAATCAAACTTCAATATCAACCCAGTGTAAAACATAAATCTGGCTATAATAGAAAATTGCATTACACAGGACAAGTTGATAAGGGTTCTAATCTTTTGTACCTTACAAGAAATGTGTTTTTTGAACCTTCTTTGCAACAAAATAAAGATTGGTATTCCTTAACGCTTAATGGCGTAAAAGAAGCTTTCAAAAAATCTCAACCAGCAATTATAGGAAGTCACAGGATAAATTTCGTCGGACGCTTAGATGAAAATCGAAGAGATAACAACCTTAAGGTATTAAGGTCTATTTTAAAACAAATTACAAAACTCTATCCAGACGTTGAGTTTGTAAACAGTTCGGATCTAACAACTATAATTAAGAAATGAATTTACCAAATTTCCTAATCATAGGAGCTCAGAAATCTGGCACTACCAGTTTGCACGATATTTTGGATGCTCATCCTCAGGCATTGATGTCAAAGCCTAAAGAAGTTAATTTTTTTACTTTCGACTATAAATTAAATAAAGGATTAGAATATTATAGCACATTTTTCCAAAATAATGAAATATCGAACCCAATAGCCATTGGAGAATCAAGTCCAGGATATATCTGTTATCCAGATATTCATGAAAAAATATACCAGCATTTAGGAAATATTAAAATTGTAATGATTTTAAGAAATCCTATAAAAAGAGCTTTTTCTCAATACTGGGATAATAGAAGACAACTCAAAGAAGAATGTAACGAAGAAGAAATAATAGAAAAGTATTTGGAAGCGGATTACCAGCCTGGCAGAAAGGGATACTTCAGCAGAGGAGTGTATTATAATGATGTAAAAAAATATATCGACTTATTCGGCAGAGAAAATGTGCATATCATTATTTTTGAAAAACTTTTAAAACATCAAAAAGATGAATTGCTAAGGCTTTATTCATTTTTAGGTTTAGATATCGACAAAGGACTACAAGAATTACCAAAGGCATCGAATTCTTCCTCTATTTTTAATAATCGATTTTATTGTTATTTTTTCAACAATCCGAAACATACACAATTTCTTCCTAAAAAGTTTAGAAAACTATTATTTTTCGGTAAGAAAGTAGAATATAAGTATAAGCAAGTAAACACTGAACATTTAGAAAAATTGAAAACATTTTATGCACAATGGAATGAAAAACTTGAAACTCTTATTGATTTTGAAATACCAGAATGGAAATAAATTATGAAGAAATTTTTTTACAAATTCATCCATATTTATCTCGCAAAAAAAAGAACGCTAATTTTAAGCTTTATCGCAAGAAATTATTACCGGTTTATATTTAATCCCTTAATAATTAGGGAGAATACTTCGGATATAAAAGTATTTCGAAGTATATTTATTTTAAAGGAGTTTGATCTTCCAATAGATATAAAACCAAAACTAATTGTAGATGCAGGGGCATATACAGGTTTGTCAGCCCTTTTTTTTTCGAGAAAATACCCAAATGCAAAAATAATTGCAGTCGAACCAGAAGACTCTAATTTTGAAATTTTGAAACAGAATACAAGTCAATTCAAAAATGTAGAACTCGTAAAATCTGGGTTATGGTCAAAGAATGCCTATCTAAAAGTAATCGACAATAATCTTGGAAAGTGGGCTTTTTCATTAAAAGAAGTTGACAGCACATCGAACTACGACCTTCAAGCCACAACTGTCGACGACATACTTAAGAATAGTCCATTCGACCGAATAGATATTCTTAAAATAGATATTGAAGGCGCAGAAAAAGAAATATTTAAAGACAATTATAATTCTTGGCTAGAAAAAGTAAATATAATTTTCATCGAGTTGCATGATAGGTATTTAGAAGGTTGTTCGGAAGCAGTATACAATGCCATAGATTTAAATCTTTGGAATGAGTACAAAAAAGGAGAGAAGGTAATTTTTATAAGAAAAAACATTAAAGATTTATCTGAATAGTAAATGTCAAATCCTCGGCCAATAAAATCTATTGTTTTTCCGCATAGACCTGGAACAGGTGGTCCAGGAAGTTTTCAGAAGCGCTTCGAAATAAAACTCAAAGAAAACGGTTGGAGGATAGAATATGCCAAAGAGAACACATCAAAACCAGACATAATTTTTGTAATTGGTGGTACCAGAAAAGTCTTTTGGCTATTGAAAATGAAAATAAAAGGAGTGCCAATTATCTATAGATTGGATGGCATAAATTGGCTGCACACAAAAAAGAAAGTTTCTTTTGGTTATTACTTAAATAAAACATTAGCAAATAGCATAAGCAAATTTATTCATGCTTTCCTTGCGAATAGGATTATCTATCAAAGTACATTCGTACAAGAATGGTGGAACAGAAGTGGTTGGAAAAAGGCAAAAAATGCTGTTATCATTCATAACGGTGTTACAATCCCAAAAGTAGAGGATATTGTTAATGCTGTAAAACAAAGGAAAACCAATAGACTTGTTGTTTTAGAAGGGACTATAGATTATACGCCATATGCCATCAAGTTATTAAACGACTTGGCAAAAAGTTTGCCTGAAGATATTCAAATTGAGATTTACGGAAAATTTGAAAATAATTCAGTACAAGGAAAGCTTCATAATCGGTTGAAATACAAAGGCTTTCTAGAGCATAAAAATGTTTATCAAGTATTTCAAGGGGCGGTATATTTATCATTAGACATTCATCCTGCGTGTCCTAATACAGTAGCCGAGGCTCTTGCTTGTGGTAATCCAGTAGTAGCCTTCAATACTGGTGCATTGTCCGAACTTGTGGATGCATCTTGCGGGAAAATTGTAGACTACGGGTCAAATCCTTGGAATTTAGGATATCCAGATGTAAAAAGTCTTAGCCGTGCTATAGTTGAGGTATTTGAGAATTACAATTCATTTTCAAAGAATGCCTATGCAAAAGCGAAAAGCGATTTCGATTTAACCCACATGTTTCAAAAATACCTAGATGTTTTTACAAATTAATACAGTTTTAGTTAACCTTTTTTCTGAAACGAAAAGCTAAATTGCTGAAATGAAAATAGTTAGGGTATATCCATATTTTCAAGTTGATTTGCAATATTCTGAGCATTATCTCGCTACAGCGCTTAATAAGTTGGGGCATACAACAACCTTTATTAGCTCTAATAAATATACAAGTCTTTTTAAAAGATATATCACAAACGAAGACCCCGAAGGTTACTACAAGTACAAACGTTTTGATTTACATCGATTAAAATCTTTATTACTTCTAGATAAGCCTGTTTTGATACAATTGCGAAAATTATCTAAGTTGCTATTTAATTCGGATGTTCATATTATCCATTTATATGGAGTAGCCACCTTTACCACGGCAACAACATTATGGCTGCATTTTTTGGCAGGAAGTAAAATTCCAATTTTAATTAGTGACCACTCAGATTCTAGATCTCACAAAAGGGAGGGTTTTTTAGCCTATTTAAACTATCAATTTTTTACCTTGAATCTACATTTGTTTTTTAGACGAATTAATAAGATTATTTCATTTAGCCAATCTAGTGTAGACCTAATTTCCAAGAGGCACAAGATACCTCATGAAAAAATGGAAGTAATCAAATTGGGATATGATCAGGATAATTATAGATTTCGACCAGACCTTAAAAACAAATCAACTAAAATGATTATTGGGTATGCTGGGAAAGTGACACCATTAAAACGTTTGGATTTTTTAATCAATACTGTTGACAAGTTAGAAATAAGTTCGCAAATTAAAATAATCATTGTTGGCTATAATGAAAGTGATCCGTACTGCAAATCGCTTAAAGAGTTGGCAAAAAATGTAAATTTCGAAGTTGAGTTTAGACCATTTGCCTCGAGTAAAGAGTTGGTTGAGTTTTATAATTTTATAGATATTGCAGTTTATCCAGGAGGCGTCTCAATCACAACTATAGAGGCAAGTGGATGCGGTACACCTGTAATTGTTTACAAATCTATACCTAACCTCCAAGAAAGAGTTAGCCATAACAGAGGTTTACTGTTTGATAGCGAAGAGGAATTAGTAGAAGGTATAAAGTATTATTTTAATCAACAAAAAATAGGTGCAATAGAAAATGAGTACATTGCAAGCAAAACAAAAGAATTGTTTTCTTGGGAAATCGTTTCTAAAGACTATTTAAATTTATACAATAGTGCATTAAATGGGAAATAGAGTAAAGTTTGCAATAGTTGGCTGCGGAAGAATAGCTCATAGACATGCCGAACACATTTCAAATTATGGAGTATTAACCTCGGTTTGCGATGTCATACAGCATAGAGCTGAGACTCTTGCAAATCAATATTCGGCAAAAGTATTTCATACAATAGAAGATTTATTAATAAACGATAAAGAAGCCGATGTCATATCCATATGCACACCAAATGGCCTTCATGCAGAACATACTATTTTGGCTCTAAACGCTGGTTTTCATGTTTTATGCGAGAAACCTATGGCTATTGATGTTTATGATTGCGGTACAATGATTCAAGCCGCAGAAAAGAATAACAGACGGTTATTTGTTATTAAGCAAAATAGATTTAACCCACCTGTTGCTGCTGTCAAAAAAGCCATCGATGAGGGCAGATTTGGTAAGATATACAGCATCCAGCTCAATTGTTTTTGGAATAGAAACGAAGATTATTACAACAATTCTTGGAAAGGAACTAAAGAAATGGATGGCGGTACACTTTTTACTCAGTTTAGTCATTTTATAGATTTACTCTATTGGTTAGTTGGAGATGTGAAAAAGGCAAAAGCTTACACCGCCAATTTTCATCATAAGGGCATCATAGAATTTGAAGATACTGGTGTTGTTGCTTTAGAGTTTTACAATGGTGCAATTGGAGCCATAAATTATACAGTAAACAGTTATGGTGGTAATATGGAAGGATCTTTAACAATTTTTGGAGAAAAAGGGACAGTAAAAATTGGAGGTCAGTATCTAAATGAGCTCGAATATCAGAACATTAAAGACTTTACAATCGAGAATCTACCGGAAGGAAACAAAGCAAACAATTATGGCTACTACCAAGGTTCCATGTCCAACCATGACCTTGTCTATAAAAATGTTATCGATGTTCTTCAAAATAGTGCGTCAATTCTGACCAATTCTTTTGAAGGATTAAAAACGGTTGAAATAATTGACAAAATCTACCAATCCGCCCAAAATAACTAATGAATAGTAAACCAAAAGTGTATAAAAGTAAGGTTGTGAACATCAAACATGGCTCAGGCTTTACCTATGTAGAACCTGTAAACCTATACGGATGCGAATTTGGACAAAATGTGTTTGTAGGACCATTTGTCGAAATTCAAACCAATGTAAAAATTGGCAATAACACAAGAATCCAATCTCATACATTTATTTGCGAATTAGTAACAATAGGGAATAATTGCTTTATAGGACACGGTGTAATGTTTATAAATGATTTGTTTTCGAAAGGAGGTCCTGCGCAAGGCGATCAGTCTTTATGGAAAAAAACAGAAATTGGAAACAATGTTAGTGTTGGAAGCAATGCTACCATACTGCCTGTTACTATTTGTAACGATGTAGTCATAGGAGCAGGTTCAGTTGTGACCAAAGATATTACAGAACAAGGAGTGTATGCTGGAAATCCAGCACGAAAAATTAGATAATAATAGCATGCGAGTACCATTTGTGGATTTAAAAGCTCAATACCAAGACATAAAAGACGAAATAGATTCCAATATTCAAAGAATTATTTCTCATACAGCGTTTATTGGTGGAAAAGAGGTTGAGGATTTTTCCATTAATTTTCAGGCTAAATATGGTGTAAAACATTGTATACCAGTTGGAAACGGAACAGATTCTCTTTTTATAATTATGAAAATGCTTGGTATAGGACATGGCGATGAAGTTATTACGCCAGCCAACAGTTGGATTTCGTCCTCAGAAACGATAACACAAACCGGTGCAACTCCTGTTTTTGCAGACATCGAAGAACATTATTTCACCATCTCTCCCGTCAAAATTGAAGAATTAATTACAGAAAAAACCAAAGCGATAATGCCTGTCCATCTTTATGGCCAAATGTGTGACATGGATAAAATTAACCATATAGCTCAAAAGTATAATTTGTTTATCATCGAGGATTGCGCACAATCTCATTTTTCGAAGTATAACGGCAAAAATGCTGGTCTTTTTGGCAATGCTGGTTCTTTTAGCTTTTATCCAGGTAAAAATCTAGGTGCTTATGGAGATGCAGGCGCTATAATTACCAATAATGATGAACTTGCACAAAAATGTAAAATGTATGCTCGGCATGGCGCTTTAAAAAAACATGAACATAAAATTGAAGGAATAAATTCAAGACTGGATGGAATTCAAGCTGCAGTTTTGAATGTAAAATTGAATTATATTACACAATGGACTAACCAAAGGATTGCAAATGCTTCGTTATATAATAAATATTTAAGCGATATTCCAGAAGTTGTTATACCAAAAGTGAGAGAGAATACTGAGCATACATTCCATCTTTATGTTATAAGAGCAAAAAGAAGGAATGAGCTTTCCATTTTTTTAAAAGAAAACGGAATTCAAACAGTACTTCATTATCCAAAAATACTTCCAAATCTCGAGGCATATTCCTATTTAAACAATAGAGATGATTTTGAAATAGCGAACAGCTACGAAAGTCAGATATTGTCATTGCCAATGTATCCAGAATTAAATGAAAAGCAAATTGAATTTGTTTCTGAAAGGATAAGAGATTTTTACAAAAAGTAATCTTATAGTAGAAAAGTATAAAAATAAGACAATAGACATTTTGAAACAAAATATAATTTTAGAATTAGATTCGTTTTATATTGATCGAGTTGTACAATGGTTTAAAAATGATGAAACACACAGGGGTTATAACATTTATGTCCTAACCAAAAACTCAAAACACAACAGGTTTGTCACGGCCTTGTCTTCCTATAGTCATGTGACCTGCTTGACCTATGATGATTTGTTTTCATACACTACTAAGACTAAACTGGATATAGATAAATACCATCAATTTAACAAATATTTTTTCAATAATCATCTGACAGCTAGGTTTTTAGACAGGTCAGGATACTATCCAGAGTACGGCATTGGAGTACAAAATGCGTTTACCAATTATGCTTTTGCAGCTCACAATCTTTTGCTCTTTCTTATCGATAAAAAAATTGATTTTATCAGTTTTAGAAACACGCCACATAATATGGTGGAATGGTTGCTTTTAAGCACGGTAGAATTTTTGAATTTAGATGTTTACACCTTTGAAGATTTTATTTTTCCTTGGTTATTTACTATTAAAAAAGGCTGCCTAGGAGATACTGAACTACTTTTTGAAGATATTGAGCTAAATGATAAAGATGAAATTAGAAATCATATAAAAAAGTGTATAAAAATAAATTCTGGGAATTACGAAAACGCTATCCCATTATATGAAAAAAGCAGAAGAGGTAAGGGTGTGTTTAAGCACTTTAATCCTTTCTTAAATTTAAGATCTTCAATCTTAAAACCTCACCAGATCATTAACAAGACGCGGAATTATTTTTACTACAAGAAATGGAGTAAAAAGCATAAACTTGATGATTTAAAGTACATGGTATTTTTTATGCATTTTCAACCAGAAAGATCCACATTACCAGAGGCTTATGATTTTGTGGATCAGTTTTATACCATCAAAATTTTGAGTATGATGTTGCCGGAAAATGTAAAATTGTTGGTAAAAGAACACCCCTCAATGTTTACCAAAATATCAGAACCAAAAGCTAGAAACCCTTATAACTACAAGCTAATCAAAGACCTTACTAATGTCGAATTTGTATCCATGGATATGGACAGTTTTAGTTTGATAGACAATGCTTTGGCTGTTATTTCCTCAAAAGGTACTGTAAGTTTGGAAGCTTACATGAGACATAAGCCCGTCATTATGTTTGGGAAAACTAATTTGAAATTACCAGGAGTTTACAATTTTGAAAGTATTGATGGTTTACAAGAACATATTAATAAAATAATTTCAGACCAAATAAAGGTTGATAATACATTGCATCACCTCACAGAAGCTTGTTACAAAGTAGCATCTTCGGGACTAACAAAATCTCCTGAAGAAATGGAAAATTACAGTTTTACAAGAGACAATAGAGAAAATGCGACCTATGTTTTGTTATCTAAACTTTTGAAACACAAGTTAAAATGAAAGTAAGCAATCTGTTAGGATGGAAAACGTCTAGAAAAATCATTGTTTTCGAAAGTGATGATTGGGGCAGTTTTAGATTTCAGAACAAAACAATTCGAGATGCATACCTGCCTAATTATGACCCTAAGGGTTGGATGCATTACAACGATTGCTTTGAGTCTATTGAAGATTTAACGGCTTTAGAATCCACATTAAAATCTGTTAAGGACAAAAATAGCAATTACGCCTGTTTTACATTTTTGATGAATCCTGCCAATCCAGATTTTAAAAAGATTAAACAATCACACTGTCAAGAGTTTTATAACGAAACATTTCTAGATACCCTTTCAAAACGAAAAGATGGAGATGATATATTAAATTGGTATAAGACTGCTCTAAAGAATACTTTAATCGAAATAGGTTTTCACGGAAGAGAACATCTTAATGTAAATTCTTGGATGAAAGATTTGCGCGTAAAAGATGAAATTACGATTAAAGGTTTTGAAGACAATGTATGGGGACATAATATTATATTGTCCAAAAAAGAGAAAAAAAGACATCGATCAACTTATAATTTCACGTCATACAGCGAAATTGAAGACCTTAAGTTAAATATTAAAGAAGGCATCCAGTTATTAAATGAAACCTTTAATCAAAGGACAACTTATTTCCTGCCGCCTGATGGCCCTTATCATTTAGATTTAAATCAAAGTTTAGCAGATAATGGAATTAAATACATAGGACTTTCAAAAAAACATAAAAATCCATTAGATGAAAAATGGCATCAAACAAAGATTTTTTGGTTGGGCAAAAAGACAAAAGAAGGATTAAGAGTGGTGACAAGAAATGTAATTTTCGAGCCGAGCTCACCCCGACAAAAGGATTGGTTAAAGTATGCCTTAGAAAATATAAGTTTAGCGTTTAATAATAATAAACCAGCTGTAATTAGCTCACATCGAGCAAACTATTCTGGAAGCCTAAATGAACAAAATAGAAGCAATAGCAATCAACAGCTCAAATCCCTATTAGAAAATATAATAGAAAAATGGCCTGATGTTGAGTTTATGACTTCTTCTCAGTTAGGAGAATTAATTGCCAAAGGCAAAAAATCCATTCTCAACAAATGAAAGTACTACAAATTAATACAAACGTAGGTTATGCAAGTACTGGAAAAATTGCAGAAGAGATAGGAAATGTATTGCTGGCAAATGGCCATGAAAGCTATATTGCTCATGGAAGCTATTTTTCACATGGCGGCAAAAGACCAACGAGCAAATCAAAATTGCTAAAAATTGGAAAAGAAAGAGATGCGTATCTACATGGAATATATACCTTACTTACTGATAAACATTGTTTTGCGTCGAAAAAAGCCACTAAAAATTTTGTTTCAAAACTTGATGAAATAAAGCCTGACTTGGTCGCCTTACATAATTTGCATGGATATTATATCAACGTAGAAATTTTATTTAATTACCTTAAAGATAATAACATACCAGTAGTATGGACGCTTTTCGATTGCTGGGCTTTTACAGGACATTGTACATATTATGACGACATAAACTGTGAAAAATGGAAAAAGAAATGTCACAATTGCCCGAAAATTCATAAATATCCACGTTCTTATGTAGACAATTCAGTATTTAATTTTGAAAATAAAAGAAGGATTTTTTGCTCCCTAGAAACTTTAGAGTTCATTACGCATTCGAAATGGTTATCCAATCAAGTGGAACAATCTTTTTTAAAAAAATACAAAACACACGTTACACCGTCAGCAATCAATATTCAACTTTTTAAACCTACAAAGTCTGACATTAAAAAACAATTTGGTATCAAAGAAAAAGTCGTTTTGGGTTGTGCAAGTGTTTGGGGAATAAGAAAAGGTTTAGCAGATTTTATTCAATTAAGTAAAGTTTTAAGCGAAGACTACAAAATCGTATTAATTGGACTTAATGAAAAAGAAAAAAAGTCACTCCCACAGAATATCATTGGGATAACGAGGACAAATAGCAGAGAAGAATTAGCAAAGTGGTATTCGACAGCTACAGTTTTTGTCAATCCTACTTTGCAAGATAATTTCCCAACGACAAATATTGAAGCTCTAGCTTGTGGAACACCAGTTATAACATACAATACTGGTGGAAGTCCAGAATCCATCGACATTTTGACTGGAAGAGTTGTACAAAAAAATGATGTTGTTTCTTTAGCCAAATCTATAGAAGAACTTAGCGAATTAAATCAAGACATACTTAGAAATAACTGTAGAGCAAGAGCAGAGAAATTATTTGATAAAAACAAAAGATACTTGGACTATTTAAATATTTTTGAAAACCTCTTGGTTTAGGTGGACTATGACAAATAAATATAAGATTTGATGAAATTTAACATGCTTATAATAAGATGATTGCTGCGTTAAAAAACAATATTTTAAACACAATAAGCTGGAAAACAAACAGAAAAATTGTGGTTTTTGAAAGTGATGATTGGGGAAGTATTCGTATGTCGTCAAAAGAATCCTACCAAAAGCTACTTGACAAAGGGTATCCTGTCGATTATTGCGCATACAGCAGTAATGATGCACTAGAAAGCAATGAAGATGTTCATTATTTGGCTGAGGTACTATTGGAAGTGAAAGACAAAAATGGCAATCCTGCATGTATCACATTAAATATGTTATCTGCCAATCCAGACTATGATAAAATTAAGCAGAATAATTTTCAAGAGTATTATTGGGAACCATTTGCCAAGACACTTAGCGACTATCCAAGTCATCATAATGTCATGCAACTTTATAAAGAAGGCGTAAGGTCTAAAGTCTTTAGACCACAACTTCATGGCAGAGAACATATTAATGTTAGCAGATGGTTCGATGCGCTTCAAAAAGGAGAACAAAGAAGTTTAGATGCATTCGAAAATAGAACTATTTCTTTGCCAAAAGTAAAAAAGACAAATGGGCGGAAGGACTTTATGGATAGCTTTGGATTACAAGTAGAAACAAGTTCAGATAGTTATGAACAAATATTACTTGATGCAGCTGATGTATTCAACAAAACTTGGGGATTTTCGTCCTCTACATTTATGGCACCATGTTATACATGGCATCCTGAATTAGAACACCACTTGAAAGATGTAGGTGTGGAAGCACTTCAAGGAACATATGTTCAAAGAATTCCTGACGAAACCAAAAAAATAAAAGTGAGAAGAAAATACCACTTTATGGGCCAAAAAAATAAATTGCAACAACGCTATTTAATCCGAAATGTGTTTTTTGAACCAACAGAATTCAAAAGTAATTTTAACATTGAAGATACATTAAGGGATATACAAAAAGCCTTTAAATTTAGAACTCCAGCAATTATCCAGACACATAGGTTAAATTACATCGGTTTTATAAATCAAGAAAATAGGGATACTAATCTTAAGGGGTTACAAAATCTACTCCAACAAATCGTAAAGCTTTATCCAGATGTAGAGTTTATGAGTTCTGACCAATTAGTGGATATAATGAATGGTAGAAATGGAAAATAACAAAAAGTACAAAATACTATTTATAATGCCTTCCATGTTTCCAGGAGGCGCAGAAAGAGTACTGATAAATCTATTAGGGCTTTTTGATCAAAACAAGTATGAAATAGATCTTATTGCTGTAGAACAAAAAGGACAACTATGGGATAGTGTTCCAGATTTTGTAAATAAGTCACTATTATTTCCAAAAACGATATTAAGTAAATTAGCGATTTATCTCTTTAGAACCTATAATATAGATTGGCTTTTTAGATTATATGGCAGAAAAATAAAAGGTGATTACGGTACTGCCATCTGTTTTTTGGATAGTGTATATTCAGAATTTTTATTTCATAATAAAGCAAATATTGGAGAAAGAATAGTAGTAATTCATAGCAGTTATAAAACCTATAAAAACAAGTCTAAATTTATCAAGGGTAGATATAAAGAAGTAATGAAAAAAAGATACTCCAAAATAAACAAAATTGTCACTGTTTCTAATGAAAGTTTAGAGCAGTTCAAAGAGTTTTTTGGAGAATATCAAGATATGAGAGTAATATATAACCCAATAAATAATGCTAATATTGAAGAAAAGGCTAAAGATGAAATGCCTTTAGAATTAAAAGAAGATACATTCAATTTTATAGCTGTTGGAAGTTTACTTCCTGTAAAGGGTTTTGATTTGCTTATCGAAGCGAGCTACATGCTTTCTAAAAAAACAGAAAAATTTAAAGTATTTATATTAGGAGAAGGTTATTTGAGAGAGGAATTACAAAAAAAAATTGACGAATACAAATTGAATAATACTGTTTTTTTAAAGGGCTTCACTTCAAACCCATACGTATGGATGAAACATGCCGACGCCTTGATAATGACTTCGAAAGCAGAAGGTCTACCAACGGTACTTTGCGAGTCTATGATTTTAGGATTACCTTCAATTGTGCCAAATGTGCCAGGCTGTAGGGAAGTAGTGGATCATGGTGTTTATGGAGGTATGTTTGAAAGAAATACAGAGGACTTAGTAAATATAATGCTTCAGTTTATGGAAGATAAAGACATATATCAAAACTACTTGGATAAATGTAAAGAGAGAGCAAAAATTTTCAACGATGAAAGAGTTATAGAAAATTATTATCATCTAATACACAATAAGAATGAGCAAAAGAAAGTATAATTTTGAGGTTTTATACATCGCTGGAAATGGTCATTCAGGTTCAACGTTATTAGATATTATTTTGGGATCAATAAATCCAAAAGAAAATTTTAGCGCTGGAGAATTAACTTTCGTTACTCGAGAGTCCATTTTTGAAGAAATATGTTCATGCCAAAATACAATTAAATCTTGTGAGGTATGGTCTAGAGTTTACGCGGAGTGGGAAGAAAGAAGAACAATTTCATTTAATCAGTATAGACAATTGAATCATAAATTTGATAGAAATATTAATTTTTTATTAGTCTTAAAGAATATGCTATTTCCTTCAAAACAATATAAAGCTTATGTAGAGAATACTGGGCTACTTTTTTATTCTATTCATTTAGTAACAGGAAAATCGACTATTGTAGATTCTTCAAAAACAGCTTTAAGGATACCTGTATTGTCTAAATTTTGTAATGTAAAAGTTATACATATCTGTAGGGATTTTTCTGGGGTTCTAAATTCAGCAAAAAGAAACTATAAGAAAGATATAGCTCAAGGATATGAAGTTGACTTGAAGCCAAGAAAAACATCAAAAACATTTTTAGACTGGATATTAAATAATGTTTTAGTAGTGTTGTTTTCTATTGGGCAAGAAAGGATTAAACTGTATTACAAAAATTATGTAAGTGATCTAAATTGTTTATCAAGAATTATAGATGTTTCTCGAATCAAGAAACCAAGTTTTAAAATAAAACCAGAACATGTACTAGCAGGAAATGTTATTAGACTCAAAGAAGAGTTAAAATTAAATGCAACTATTGGGTTTCGCTACAAGAGATTGTCAAAAAAACAATTATTATTTTCAAGAATTATAGATAAGTTATTTTTTTTCTGGTCTGGCAGCTTTATACCTAATGCATGATAATTTATCATCAGTTAATCTTAAAATTTTGAATTTATTTTGAAAATCATTTTTAATTCAGCACATCAAAGATTTGGAGGAGCAATCCAAGTGGCACTTTCATTTATTCAGGAATGTAGAAAATTTCCTGAAAATGAATACCATGTTTGGATAGGATTAGGGCTTAGAAAGGTTATAAATAAGGAAGAGTATCCTAGCAATTTCATATTTTATGAATTTGATATAGGTCCTGTAAACTTGCTCCGAACTCTTAAAATACAAAAACTATTGCGTAGCTACGAAAACAAAATACAACCAGATGTAATTTTTGCAACCTCTGGTCCAAGCTACTATCATTCGATTGCGCCTCAAATTATTGGTTATAATTTGCCATTATACATTTATAAAGAGTCTCCATACATAAGAGATTTGAGAGGCAAATTAAAAATAAGATATATTTTAAAAAGAAGATTGCACTTTTATTTTTTTAGAAGAGATGCAAATGCCTATGTCGTACAAACAGAAGACGTGCAAAAAAGAGTAATGGCTGCACTTAAAACAAAAAATGTATTTAAAGTGTCCAATACAGCAAGTTCGCTTTATGCCAATTTTAAAAAATTTGATAACAAATTGCCTGCTAAACAAGGAAATACAATTCGTTTTATAACCATTACGTCGTATTATCTGCATAAAGATTTAGAGATTATCCCAAAGGTTATTAGAGCCTTAGAAAATAAAGGCATAACAAACGTCGAATTTGTGATTACAATAAAGAAAGAAGATTATACAAGATATATTGAAGATAACGACAAAATTATAAACGTTGGTCCTGTTAAGCCAACTGAATGCCCTTCGTTATACAACGAATGTGATTTCCTATTTTTACCAACATTAGCTGAGTGTTTTTCAGCTTCGTATCCAGAAGCGATGATAATGAATAAGCCAATAATTACCACAGATTTAGGATTTGCAAGAAGTATTTGTAAGGATGCTGCGGTTTTTTACGAAGCAAAGAACCCCATTTCGGCAGCAAACCAAATTGAAAAGTTGATAAACAATAAAGAGCTACAAACTAAATTGATTTCTAGAGGACATGAAGTTTTAAAAACTTTTGATACACCTTTGCAAAGAGCAGAAAAATATTTAGAGATTTGCAAAAAGTTTTCAAAGTAAAAAACAAATTTAATTATTAATTCTAAAATATTCTACAGGAGAGATGATACATAAAAATTCTAAAATTTACATAGCGGGTCACAGGGGAATGGTAGGCTCTGCAATTTGGAGAGCATTAGAATCTAACGGTTATACCAATCTTATTGGTAAGACAAGTAAAGAATTAGATTTAAGAAGTCAAAATGAAGTATTCAAATTTTTTGAAGAAGAAAAGCCAGAAGTCGTAATAGATGCTGCAGCCCGTGTAGGAGGGATACTAGCTAATAACGATTATCCTTATAATTTTTTAATGGAAAATATGCAAATTCAAAATAATTTGATAGATATATCATTGAAAAAAGAGGTATTAAAATTTATTTTCTTAGGCTCCTCTTGTATCTATCCAAAATTTGCACCTCAACCTCTTAAGGAAGAATATTTGCTTACTGATACTCTTGAGCCTACTAATGAGTGGTATGCTATTGCAAAGATTTCTGGTGTAAAAGCCTGTCAAGCGATAAGAAAACAATATTCAAAGGATTTTGTTAGCCTTATGCCAACAAATCTTTATGGTACGTATGACAATTTTGACCTTAAGACATCTCATGTTCTTCCGGCTATGATTAGAAAATTTCATGAGGCCAAGGAGAACAATCATGCGCCTGTAACACTTTGGGGTTCAGGGTCGCCAAAAAGAGAATTTTTATATGTAGAAGATCTTGCAGATGCTGTATTATATGCGCTAGAGAATACCTTAGATGAGCATTTATACAATGTAGGAACTGGAGAGGATTTGTCTATTAAGGCTTTAGCAGAAAAGATTCAACAGTTAACAGGTCACAAAGGAGAAATAGTTTGGGACTCCTCCAAACCTGACGGAACGCCGAGAAAATTAATGGATGTTTCAAAATTAGCAAATGAAGGATGGACATATACAGTCAAACTAGATGAAGGCATTGCCTTAACTTATGATTGGTTTTTGAGAAATGCAGAAAATTTTAAACAAGTCAAGATTGAGTCTTAGATTTTAAGAATTATTATGACATCTTGAAATTACTTAAAACCATTACATAATAACATGAACATTTGGTTAATATCACTTTTTGATCCCACACCACTGGACGAACCAATTTTTCCTAGATTCATAGAAATTGCAAAAGCAGCTATAAAGGAGGGACATATAGTTCATCACTTTACAAGTACTTTTAGGCATACAAAAAAAGAGCATCGTTTTAAGACCTCTAGAGTCGAAAACATAGAAAAAGGTTATGACGTAATATTTACCCACAGTATGTCATACAAGAAAAATATGTCGCCAAAGCGGTTTTACGCCCATAGAGATTATGCCAAAAAATTGATAAAAGAGTTTAGCAATTTTTCAAAGCCAGATGTGATATTTATGAGTATGCCACCTTTAAGTACAGTACGAGAAGTGACTCGTTGGGGCAGAAAAAATAATGTGCCTGTTGTGGTAGACGTCATAGATCCTTGGCCAGATTCTTTTATAAAAGATGTTCCAAGAGTTTTAAAACCTTTGGCTAAAATATTAATTACACCCTTTTACAACAAATTAAGAAAGACTTTTAAGGATTCGAGCGCTATTACTGCTATTTCCAATGGGTATCTTAATTGGGCTAAGGACTTTCATGATGTGGATAAACTCACAAAACCTTTCTTTTTAGCGATTGATGTGGATGAGGTAAGAAAAGTGACAGAACAAATAGTTAAGTTGCCATTATCAGAACGTCCACTGCGATTGATTTATGCCGGAAGCTTAGCTAGTTCTTATGATATACCTTCTATCTTAAAAGCTGCTGAAATTATAGAAAACAAATACCCTGGCAGAACAGAGTTTTTGTTTACAGGTAAAGGGCCACAATTGGAATTGATTAACACATATACTAAGCAATATAATAATGTAGAATATTTAGGTTGGCTTAGTAGAGAAGAGCTCTTAAGGCAATATGGATTAGCAGATATAGGCCTCATTCAACATAAAAATAGCTTAACACAAACTATTACATACAAGTTTTTTAATTACATGTCTGCTGGTCTAGTATTACTAAACTCGCTTCAAACTGAAATGGCCGAAATGATAGATAAATACGATTTAGGTCTTAATAATAAAGAACAAGATTTTGAAAGACTAGCTCAAAATATTGAAACTTATATTAATAATCCTGAGTTGTTAACCGAGCAAAAGTCAAAAGTTGTCGATTTTACAAACGAGAATGGCCATACTAGAACAGTGTATCTCAAATTAGTTGATTTCTTGAAAAATATAGCAAGCTAATTATAATCATATCGAAGTGTCAAAATCAATTTTATCTGTTGTAGTTACAGACGTAAATTCTAGAAAAGGATTTGATGTAGCTAACATTATAAAGAATAGTTATAAATACCCTGTTGTATTAACATCAAGCAAAGATGTTAAGTTTCAGTTACCACTTATTTATACTAAAAAAGTCTATAGACTTAGATTAGATAACATTGGTAATTTTGAAATGGATATCAAAGAAATTGAAGCTAAGGTCAACGGTGATTTGGTGTATTTGCCTGTTTCAGAATTAACTACTAGATATTTTATAACCCTTTTTCAGGATAACAAATTAAGTAGTAGGTGGAAATTTATACTGCCAGATTTAAAGACTTTTAATCTTACAAGTGATAAGTGGGCATTTCAACAATTCTGTGAAGAGAATAACCATCCAGTACCTAAAAGTATAACCAAAGACAATTACAATCAGCTTAGACAAAATTTTAGACCAGTAGTTCTTAAGCCTAAGTCTGGTCAAGGATCGGTAGGAATCAAGTATTTTGAAAAAATTTCTGATTTACCCAACATAGAGGACATAAACTGGGAGACTCATTTAATACAAGAGAAAATATTTTCGAAAAGAAAAGTAGCTGGAGCATTTTTTTTGAGACATAATGGAGAAATTTTGAGCGAATACTGTCACCAGCGTGTTCGAATATTTCCCCCAGAAGGTGGTGTTACGGTGTATTCCAAATCTGTAGTTTATCCTGAGATTTTAAAAGCAGGTCAACAATTACTAGATGGCTTAAACTGGCAAGGTTTGGCTATGATCGAATTTATGTATGACGAGCCGACTAAAAGTTGGCGCATTATAGAACTTAATCCTAGATTGTGGGGATCCGTATTGCTGTCTGCTTTTAATGAGTCTTTTATGCTAAAAAATTACGTTGAGGCTACATTAGATCATTCTGTGATCAAAATAAATGCAAATCAAACTAAACCTGTCAATATAAGATGGCTATTCCCATTTGATTTACTCGCATTAATAAAAGGAAAATTGAGTATTAAGGAATTTTTTAAATTCAATTTAAAAGAAACATGTTATATCAATTTTACTTACGCTTCTTTCTTTAAAGCGCTTTTATTTTTGTTTTATTTCTTTTTCAATTTGGCATCTATCAAACGATTTATAAAAAAGATTAAGAAGTGATTTTATTTGATTTTGATAAAACCTTAATAGATAAAGATACATTATTTGGATTTTATAAAACAGTTCATGGCGATAATACCTTGTTTAAGTTTAAAAGACTGATTATCATTTTGGTAGCTATTATTTATAAATTAAAAATTATAAATAATACTAGGCTAAAAAAAATTGGAATTACATTGTTTTTAAACGGTAAAACTCAAGCAGAAATTGAGGAAAAAGCAGAAGTTTATGTAAAAGGGCTTAAGCTAAACTCTATTTATCACGATATTTTTTTAAGCTGTCCTCAAGAAAAGAGGCTTATCATTTCCGCATCGCCTGAAATATATTTGAAAAAAATGTTTCCAAATGAGAATGTTTTAGGGACAATCCTAAATTTTGATCACAAAGAGGTTAAGTTGAAATTAAATTGCTATAAGGACGGTAAAGTGTTAAGGTATAATGAAAAGTATTCTAACATTCCAATAGACTCGGTTTATTCCGATTCTTATTCTGACATGCCGCTATTTAAAAAATCAAAGGACTACCATATAATTGAAAAAAGTAGTATAAAAGCGTCGTACACAAATTAGAATTATTAAAATTTGAGCAAGCTATAATGAAAGATATAATAGTATTCTCACATATGATGAAAACCGCTGGCACATCTCTTTCCAAACAATTAATTGAGTACTGCGGAAAGAAAGTGCATATTGTTCCTGGTGGATTATTATTGAAAGACGATTATTATAATAATGAAAAGTTGAATAAGGATTACCTAAAGAAAAAGAATGAACTTAAGGTGTTAATAGGTCATCCTTTAAGGCCCTACATTGATTTTAATATTGCAGATGTCAATTTAAGGTGGTTTACTTTTGTTAGGCAACCAGAAAAAAGATATTTATCGCACTACCTACATAAATACCATGAATCAAATCATTTTAGAGTTGAGAAATACGCGGGTTTGTCGTCTGATTCTATAACCGAATGGGAAAAATAGATAATAGCTCAAATTACCAGTGTAAATTCTTGTCCGGCGAAGCAAATGCCCAGAAAGCAATAGATATTCTTGAATCTAAATTTGATTGGGTAGGATTAACCGAAGATTATAAAGCAGGTATAAAGTCATTCAAAAACCACTTTGATGTTAAAGATTTATACGTCGAGGAAAAGGTTAGTAATAAAAGCTTAACCGATACTTCAGAAAAACAAAAAATAGCAGAAACCTATAAAGACTTTATTTATTCTCAAAATATTGAAGATTGGAAGCTATACGAATATGTGAAAAACAATATTTGGCCAAGATTTAAAGATCATTCAGCAGAAGAGGTAGACGTAAAAAGTATAAAATCTAATCCTATCCTAAGGAAATATAAATTAATTGAATTTCAAATCGACCGTCAATTAAGTTTTAATGAAACCAACATAAACTCTAAAAACATTAAAATATTTTATAACCGGTGGATAAAATAGACTTATTCTATACTGATATCAGTTACGCTTACATTCAAACAATAATTAGATGACTTAAAATGCAAAAAGGAAGTTTTAATAATGCCTATTCATCAGCCTTTAGTGTCGATGTTGAAGATGGTTTAAGCCTAGCAATGAGAGATTATTTTCTTAAACCAATGCAGCAAACAAAAAGAGTGGAAGGCAATACTTTGGAGTTAATTGAGCTGTTAGACAAGAAAAGTATTAAGGCGACTTTTTTTACACTTGGCATGGTTGCAGAGGATTATCCCAACTTGATAAAAGAAATAGTTAAGCATGGGCATGAGCTTGCGGTACATGGATTTAATCACTATAGATTTTTTAGAATGACACCAGAACAAGCACTGGAGGAACTTTCTAAGGCAAAAGATATATTGGAACAAATCTCAGGTGTTCAAGTTTACGGACATCGGGCGCCAGCTTTTTCTATAAGCAAAAATACACCTTGGGCATTCGATGTCATAAAAGAAGCTGGATTTACTTATGACAGTAGCATAATGCCGATTTCATCAGAATATCATGGGTGGAATAATTTTCCAAAAGAAATAGTAAACCTTGAGACTTCAAATGGCCCATTGATAGAATTTCCAATTTCTTTACTAAACATTTTTGGCAGAGATTTGCCAGTTTCTGGAGGCAGTTACTTAAGACTTTTGCCTTATTGGTTTTTGAAAAGGGCATTTTCAAAAATCAATAAAAACCAACATAATATGGTATACGTTCATCCTTATGAACTTGATAGGGAAGATTATCCAGATTACTACTTTGAAGAGCTAAATAAAAAAGATTTTAAAACTCGATTAAAGTTGAAGACCAATTTTATTAATAGAAAAAAATCAATAAATAAAATTGCAAAGCTTCTTGAAAATTTTGATTATAAAACTGTAATTGAAATAATAGAAGACCAAAAAGATATGAAAAAGATTAGTCTTAAAGATTTAAATTAGTCTATGCTAAATTTTTCTATTAAAGCAACAAAACTTAAAGAAGAGGATGTATTAGTTTCTAACAATCCAGAATATTTAAGACCTAGGGAAGTCGATTTATTAATTGGAGACATAAGCAAGGCACTAAACTACCTTGGTTGTAAAACAAAGCACGATTTTAATGGTCTAGTAAAAGTAATGGTTGCCACAGATGAAAACTTATTTAATAAGAATTTTGCAATTAATCAAAAGTGGTTATAAAGTCTTGAATCAGGTTCAGTAATATTTTGGATAAAAAGTCTATTCTATTTGTTAATCAAAGTTCGGGCTATTTGATGATAGATATCATAAATGCGCATGTCCCGTATTATGATGATATAGTCTTAATTACAGGTTTTTTAAACCCAAGAGAAACACCATTAAATGAAAAAGTTAAGGTCAAGATGTGTAAATTGTATGACCGATCAACGGCAAAATCAAGGTTTTATACTTGGTTTATTTTTTGGATTCAGAGTGTTTTTTATATTTTTTTGAAGTACCGTAACTATAATTTGTATTTTGTTTCCAATCCACCGATTAATGTTTTTTCAGCAAGATTGACAAAAAGACCATTTGCTTTTCTCGTGTACGATTTATACCCAGAAGCATTGAGCAGATTTAATTACCTAAAGGAATCCTCTATTTTATATAAGCTTTGGTCTAATTCTAATAGTATTGCTTACAACAAAGCTCAGAAGCTTTTCACCATAAGTTCAGGTATTAAAAAAGCAATGCTCAACTATAAATTAGCTAAAGAAAAAATAGAAATTGTGCCAATTTGGACGAACGCAGATTTCTTTAAAAAAGTAGCTAAAAATGAAAATATTTTTTTAAAACTAAATGATATTGAAAATAAGTTCATCATAGGATATTCAGGCAATTTAGGAAAATCTCACCCACTTGAAAAACTAATTGATTTAGCAAATATTTTAAAAGATCAAAAAGATATTTTATTTTTAATCATTGGCGAAGGAGATAAAAAGAACCTTTTGCAAGAAGCTAAGCAAAACTTGAAACTGGAAAATGTAAAGATATTAGGATATCAAGAAACAGAGATTTTTCCGCACGTTCTTCATGCTATGGACATAGGTGTAATTACTTTAGATTCAAAAGCCAGCGATCTTAGTGTACCATCCAAAATTTATAACTTAATGTCCGCAGGAAAACCAGTCATGGGAATTTCAAGCGAAAGTTCTGAGTTGGCAAAACTTATTAAGGAAAATGATATTGGCAAAAATTTTGATAAAGTTGATATCGATGAAATGAAATCCTTTATCATAAGCTTAAAAAACAATGATCATTTGTATAAGGAAATTCACCAAAAATCTTATGAGACTGGTCTAAAATTTACGCCAAAGAATGCCATGAAAATGATATTAAAGTAGAGCGAACAATGGAAATTCGAGATTATTCATTCGTGCCTACACATTTTGTCAATGTAACAAGGGAGTTCTCTTTTAAAATTGAAGCTTTAGAATGCTTTAAAAGTCAAATTAGAAACTTTCCCGACACTCGATCAACAGAATGTGTAGAATCTTTAGCAAAATTTAGAGGAGCAACAGTAGGATATGAGAGGGCTGAAGCCTTTGTGACCATAAGAACTATTGAAGACTAAATCTTATTTATTTGTAAAGCTTTCTTGGAAATTCTATATTTTTTTTCATCTTTACAAATCTTTTTTTTAATTTTACTAACCACTTAATTTTATGAAAGAAAATAAATTATTAGAAGCATTTCAAGAAGCTTTAGAACTTGAAGGCGAAATTATATCCTTAGATGATACAATAGAGGATTTTGACAATTGGGATTCAATCTCTAGATTATCTTTAATAGCATTATTGGACGAATATTTTGAAGTTGAAGTTACTAATGCAGAATTTGATAGTTTGAATACACTAAGAGATTTGCGTGATTTAGTTATAAATAAGCAAAAGTAGTGGCTAAATTATCTTTTGAAAATATTGGAATAACACACCTGGCAGGTGCTGTACCAAAAACGGTAATCGTCAATAGAGATTATACAGATTTTTTTTCAAAGGATGTTGTTAATACTATCGTTGATAAAACAGGTGTTGAGCATAGAAGGTTTTCAAGAAAGGATCAAACGGCATCAGACCTTTGTTTTGCAGCCGCAGAAAAATTGTTGTTTGATAACGAAATAGATAAGTCGGAAATAGACATCTTGCTATTTATATCACAAACACCAGATTACAGAATGCCAGCGACTAGTGTTATTCTGCAGCATAGATTAGGATTATCAAAAGATACTGCTGCATTTGACATCAACTTAGGGTGTTCAGGATTTGTCTATGGACTTTCTGTTGCATTCGCTTATGCTAATATGCCAGGTGTAAGAAAAGTTTTAGTTTTAAATGGCGAAACCAGATCCAAAGTATATCATCCCAAAGACAGAAAAACAGCCTTTATATTTGGAGACGCCGGTATCGCTGCCATAGTAGAAAGACAAGAGAATGTTGGGAAAAGCTTTTTCTCTCTTAACTCAGACGGTTCTAAGTCAGACCTTATTAAAGTAGATGCAGGCGGGTATAGAAACCCCAGCAGTCCAGAATCATTAAAAGAAAAAGTAGTAGATGAAAACGGAAGCATTCGAACAGATGAACATGGGCATATGAATGGAGCTGACGTTTTTAATTTTGTGCTTAGAGAAATACCTAAGAGCATTAAGCAAACCTTGGCATACGCAAACTCAACGATTGATGAATGCGATTTTATAGTTTGTCATCAAGCTAATAAATTCATGAATGATTATTTGTCTAGAAAGCTTAAGTTGGACAACGCAAAGGTGCCCACAACGATTGAAAAATATGGAAACACCTCTTCGGTTTCAATTCCTTTGACTATAGTAGACCAATTAAAAGACAAATTAGACGGACATCGCAAATTATTGCTTTCCGGATTTGGAGTTGGTATGTCTTGGGCAACAGCTGTTCTTAGCACAAAAGATTTAAGAATATTAACTATTGTAGAAGTTTAATAATTATTTTAAACTTTTTTAATTCATTGTATACAGTAAATACTATTTTTGTAGGCTAAATATCAATTAATGTGAAGATAAATGTTATCATAGTAGGTTCTGGAAGTCATGCTGCAGAATTGAGGGACTATATAAACCATAACAACCAAGCCCGTCCCAATGAAATAATTGAGGTAAAAGGTTATATAGATGATGATCAAAAATCTTATAAACACTATGGTTTTAAAGAGCCGTTTTTAGGACAAATTAAGGATCACGTTGTTTTAAAAGATTGTAAATACTTAATGGGTATTGCCAATTTGGATTATCGTGAAACAATTATTGAGCTTTTGGAAAGCAAAGGTGCGGAATTTATAGGATTAATTCATCCCACCGCGATTATCTCGCCAACAGCAGAAATTCATCCCACTACAGTTGTTTCTCACAATGCATCAGTTGGTGCAAAAGTGAAAGTTGGTAAATACAATTTATTAAATTCCAGATGTACAATAGGGCATGACTCTGTCATCGGAGATTTAAACTTTATAAGTCCACAAGCTGCAATCTCAGGTTTTACAAAAATTGGTAACGGCAACTTGATTGGAACAAATGCTTGCACTCTTCCTGATGTGCAAATAGGAGATCGAAATAAAATAACAGCGGGCATGGTTATTTTCAAAAATATCTCAGACGATAATATTGTTTTGTTTAGATATAAAGAAAAACTAATAATTAAAAAAGGGTAATTGTTTTGTTCCTTAAACACTTCAATCAACTTAATAAAGTAATATTTAAGTTTTCTTGCTGAAAATTCAGAGATGATACAACTGATAAAAAATCATTTAAAAAACATAGGCGGTTGGACAACCAATAGGAAATTGGTCTGTTTTGCTGTAGACGACTATGGCAATGTAAGAGTAAATGATAAAAAATCCTTGGATGTATTATTAAGTAATGGGTTAGAAAAGACGGATAGATTCGACCAATTCGATAGCTTGTGTACCAAAGAAGACTACTTACAACTATTTAAAGTGTTAAAGAGTGTCAAGGACAAGAATAGTAATCCAGCAATTTTTACAACCTATGCACTAAGTTCCAATATTGATTTTAAAAAAGTATTATCCAACGGCAAGAATTATGAATATGAACTATTACCTGCGACATATCAGAGATTAGAAAAAGAAAATCATAAATATAAGGACACATGGAATTTAGTTTTAGAAGGAATTAACTCCAAGTTGATAAAACCTCAATTCCACGGTAGAGAACATCTTAATATAAAATTGTTTGAATACCACTTAAGAGAAAACACGGATATTTTTAGACTAAATTTAGAAAACAATTCGTATGCAGGAATACCCAAAGCACCAAAATTTCCAACAATAGGATTCACTCAGTCTTTTTCATTTTGGGATGAGTCTGAAGTAGAGAAACACAAAGAAATAATTAAAGATGGGTTAACAAACTTTGAAAAAGTTTACGGCTATAAATCAATTACATTTACACCACCTGCTCAACAATTGCATCCAAAGTTATACAAAGACCTAGAAGCTCTAGGTGTAAAATCCATAGACAAGCCCAGAAAAGTCAAAAGACATTTGGGGCAATCCGTATATGCTTTGGAAGTTAATAAGTTGGGTATTAAGCAGAACCAAAATCACGTAAGTATGGTTAGAAATGTAGTTTTCGAACCATCAGAAAATAGGGTAAATAATTGGGTGAACTACACATTCGATCAAGTCGAAGCAGCTTTTAGAACCAAAAAACCAGCAATAATTAGTTCTCATAGAGTTAATTTTTGCGGACACATTAGCCCAGAAAATAGAGACAATAGTTTAACACAATTGGAAGAATTATTAAATAAGATTGCATCTAGATATCCTGATGTTGAGTTTATTTCTGTTGATCAACTAGCAAAAGAGATTATAAATACTAACCCGAGTCAAAAAATTAGTAGTGAAACTTAAGCGATTATTATATTTCTTTTATTATCTCAAAAAAATGAATTGGGATCTACTAAGAAAATTTCAAAATTATTTGAAATCTAAGTATAATATTTCTGTAGTTAAGCAATGGTATGATATATTAATCAATTCTCTGAAATATAATATTTCAATTTTAGAGTATTATCAGTTTGGTTTTTTTAAGATGTCTCATCAAGAAAAACTAAGTTGGGCTGGCACTGGTACAATGTACGAGTTTCAACTAAAAGCAAACCCACCTAAAGAAAGAGAAATATTAGACGATAAACGTTTATTTAATCAGAAGTATTCAAAATTTATACCTAATAAAATTTTTCCATTGGATAAATTGAATCCTACTGTAATTAAAGATCTCTTACAGAATAAAAAATTGGTTTTTAAAGATGCAACTGGGAAATGTGGTTCAGGAGTTTTGATTAAGAATACCAGTGAATTAAGTGAAGACACGTTCATACAGTTTATGGAAAAGGAAGGGTTTGATATGGTAGAGACATTTATCAAACAACACGAAAAAATAAATTCACTATCGCCGTCGGCGGTTAATACGATAAGAATTTTCACTAATATTAATGAAAAAGGAGAAGTAGAAATACTAGGTTGTAGAATGAGAATATCTGTAGATTGTGAGGTGGATAATATGGCTGCTGGAAATCTTGCAGCCCCAATCGATACGAATACAGGAATAATAAATGGTTCTGGAGTATATTCTGACATTACAAAGACCGAAGAATCTGTGCATCCAATTACTGGAACGCCTATAATTGGTTTTGAAATTCCTTGTTGGAAAGAGATTTTAGACATGGTAAAAGAAGCTTCTCTCATGTACCCTCAAAACAAGTCAATTGGTTGGGATGTTGTTCTAACAGAAAACGGGCCAGGATTGATAGAAGGTAACCATGATTGGTGTAAGTTAGTTTGGCAATTGCCGGTGAATAAAGGTTTAAAAGAATTGTTGAATTAATGAAAGGAAATATATATCTAAATATCATCAAGCCAGCTATAGATTTTCTACTTAGTTTACTTTTTCTTATTATTTTAAGTCCTGTTTTTTTTATTGTTTTAGTATTATTGTCTATCGTTAACAGTGGTAAACCATTCTTTTTTCATGAAAGACCAGGTAAGGATGAGCGAATTTTTAAAGTGATAAAATTTAAAACCATGACGGATAAAAAGGATAGTAATGGCAAATTACTTCCGGATAATGAAAGGATCACAAAAGTAGGTGCATTTATTAGAAAAACATCTCTTGACGAAATCCCTCAGTTGATAAATGTACTATTGGGAGATATGAGTTTAGTAGGGCCACGACCTCTTCTTGTCAGATATTTAGACCTTTATTCTGATGACCAGAAGAGAAGACATTGGGTTAAGCCCGGTATAACTGGATTAGCACAAGTTAGTGGTAGAAATTCTATTCCTTGGAAAAGAAAATTTGAATTAGATATACAATATGTCGATAATCTTTCTTTCAATTTAGATGCTAAGATTATTATGCATACGATTAATAAAGTAATTAAAAGAGAAGGTGTCAATCAAACAAGCGAAAGACCAATGCAACCCTTTAATAGTCAAAATTAAAAAAACAAAACTATGAACATCTTAATAAACGGAGTCGGTGGACCAACACCAAGAAGTATAGCAAGAACTTTAAGACAGTTCACAGATTACAAAAATCTTAAACTTTTTGGTACAGACATCAATAGATTGGCTTATGGTCTATATGAAAGTGATTTGTATGATAAGACTTTTATAGTACCACCAGCAAAGCATGAAGATTATTGGACTACCATAGAACAAATTATTAAAGAGAACAACATAGAGTTAGCTTTGGTACATCCAGAACTCGAAGTGTTAGAGTGGTCAAGAAGACATACAGAAACAAATGATTTGCCATGTAAAGCCTTTTTGCCAAATCATGAGTTATGTAAAGTGCTTATCGACAAATCAAGAATGACAGAATTACTTGAGCAAACCGATTTAGTTCCAAAATCTTATGTTTTTAATTCAGGAATTCAAGATTTCACGGAGCTTGAAACAACATTGAAGTATCCGTTTTGGGTTAGGGCTACAGAAGGTTCAAGTGGGTTGGGCTCTTTAAAAGTAAACGATCGGGCAGAACTCCAGAATTGGATAAATATAAACCCTAAAGTTGATGTTTTCATAAGTAGTACATTTTTGCCAGGAAGAAATTTAGGAGTAAAATTATTGTACTATAAAGGGAAATTAATTCGCTCTGCCTCAGCAGAAAGAGTTAAGTATATTATGTCAAAGGTTGCACCTTCTGGTATAACAGGTAATACAAGTTATGGCAGATTGTTAAATGAACAAAATCTTGTCGATGTTGCTGATGAGGCAATGCAAATATTATTTAAAAAATTAGGCGTCGAACAACATGGATTTTTCACAGCCGATTTTAAGGAAGATGAAAATGGGAAACCATATCTAACAGAAGTCAATGTTCGAATGGTAGCCTTTAATCTAGCTTTTGCCGCTGGAGGAGCAAATTTTACCAAAGACATCGTTGATCTGCTAATGGATGATACTTCTGTTACTCAAGAGTATAAAATGTACGAATTTGAACCTGAGACAATTTTTCTAAGGGATGTAGACGCAATCCCATTACTCATGAAAGAAAGCGATTTATTTCCGAAATGAATTCTTCTATAATTCTTCTGATTTATTGCAAGGATAGTAGAAATATTATTGCAAAGGTCACTAATTTTATTTCGGATAATTCTGGAAACATTACCTACTTAGACCAGCATGTAGATAAGGATCAAAATATCTTTTTCATGAGGTTGGAGTTCGAAATTACAGGTGACAACTTTTCAATTGACGAGTTTAAATTAAAATTTGAAAGTGATTTATCCGAGAAATTTGATATGAACTGGAGTATGGCTACTTCTCAGGACAGATTGAAAATGGCTATTTTTGTATCAAAATATGATCATTGTTTATACGATTTATTGGCAAGGTACAGATCAAACGAACTGAATGTTGAAATACCATTTATAGTAAGCAATCATCCAGATTTAAAATTAATTTCAGATAATTTTGAAATTCCGTTTTACCATATACCAGTTGCCAAAGAAACAAAAGCCCAAGCAGAAGAAAAGCAGCTTGAACTATTACAAGAGCATAACATAGACTTTGTTGTTTTGGCAAGGTACATGCAAATAGTGACACCAAAACTAATTGACAGATTTGCTAACAAAATTATAAACATTCATCACTCCTTTTTGCCTGCTTTTGTTGGTGCAAAGCCTTATCATTCTGCCTTTAAAAGAGGGGTTAAAATTATTGGAGCTACGAGTCATTATATAACCGAAGACTTGGATGCAGGTCCTATAATAGCGCAAGATGTTTCTCCAGTTTCACATACATATTCCATAAAAGATTTAATTGCTAAAGGCAGAGATTTAGAAAAAATAGTCTTGTCCAATGCTGTAAAGCTTCATTCTGACAGAAAAGTAATGGTATATAATAATAAGACAGTTATCTTTTCTTAGTTCTAACTCTTTCATTTTAAATTAGAAAAGCAAAGTTAGATTTCAATTGTTGCAAAAAAGAGTTTTCGACGTATTTTGTTCATTCATAGGTTTGACTCTATTGTTCGTTCCATTGGTAATAATTTTAGTTGTTACCTCAATTGACACAAAATCTTTTGGAGTAATTGCTCAAACTCGAATTGGCCTATATGCTAAAAAATTCAAACTTTTTAAGTTTAAAACCATGAAAGATGATGAGTTTTCTAACAATTACACTACAACCATAAATGATCCCAGAGTAACAAAAATTGGCAGATTTTTACGTAAAACGAAATTAGATGAATTGCCTCAGCTATGGAATGTTTTAATTGGTGATATGAGTTTGGTAGGACCGCGACCCGATGTTCCTGGTTATGCGGACAAGCTCAAGGGAGAGGATAGAATAGTTTTAACTGTAAGACCGGGCATTACTGGACCTGCATCGCTTTACTTTAAAAATGAAGAAACTTTATTGGCCAAACAAAACGACCCTAAACGGTATAATGATGAGGTCATTTGGCCTCAAAAAGTAAAAATTAATAGAAATTATATTTTAGAATACTCTTTCAAAAAGGACTTGATGTACATCTTTAAGACCATAATCTAATCTCTTTGATTGGTTTGAAGGTATGTGTAATGCCTTTTCGAAGTATTTTTAGTAATTGTAAAAAAGGTGAAAAAAATGATTAGGAATTACTTTATATATTGCAATTTTAAAATCAAAATGCACGCGATTTTTTATATTAAAATACAGAAAACTAAATAAAGTGAAATCAGAAGTTTTTCAAAAGTTACTAAACAAAAAAGTTCTTGTTACGGGCGCAGCTGGATTTATCGGTTCTAATTTGTGTGAATATTTGTTGAACAACAATGTTCATGTCAGAGCACTTGACAATTTTGCGACTGGTCATAAGCACAATTTAAATAGCATCTTGGAGCATCCAAATTTTGAATTTGTCGAAGGAGATATAAGGGATTTGGAGACTTGTCAGAAGACATGTAAAGGTATCGATTTTGTACTGCACCAGGCAGCTCTAGGTTCTGTACCTCGTTCAATCGAAGACCCTATAACTTCGAATCAGGCTAATATCAATGGTTTTCTTAACATGCTTGTGGCTTCAAGAGATCAACGGGTAAAACGTTTTGTATATGCGGCAAGTTCTTCCACCTACGGCGATTCCAAATCTTTACCAAAAGTTGAAGATGTTATTGGAAACCCACTTTCGCCTTATGCAATTACAAAGTATGTAAACGAATTATATGCTCAAAATTTTAAATTGACATACGATTTAGATACAATTGGTTTAAGGTATTTTAATGTGTTTGGTAGAAAACAGGACCCAAACGGCGCATATGCCGCAGTTATTCCAAAGTTTGTCATCAAATTGATAAACCACGAAAGCCCGAGAATTAATGGCGACGGAACTTATTCAAGAGATTTTACCTACATCGATAATGTCATTCAGATGAATGTGCTTGCTATTACCACAGAAAATCACGATGCTTTGAATCAAGTTTATAATACCGCCGTTGGCGACAGAACAACCATAAAGGATATGGCTGAGCTATTGAAGCAATACCTTTCAGAATTTGATTCGGACATCAGCAAAGTTGAAATAACACATGGTCCTAACCGAAAGGGAGACGTACCACACTCTTTAGCTTCTATCGAAAAAGCTCAAAAATTGATGGGCTATCAACCGTCACATGAGTTTAAAAAAGGATTAAAGGAAGCTGTGAAATGGTACTGGAAAACTTACAAAAAATAAGCTAAGGAATTTTTCCTAAAGTACAAATAAGCTGTCTCGATATGGAGACAGCTTATTTGTTTTTATTAGGTTTTGGAATTAGGCATAAACGCAATAGTTTTTATAGCTAAGCAGTTTATGTCATGTGTTAATCCATGTTTATCGATTTTTTTTTTTGTTTTTGATAAAGAACCTCAATTTCGTCTAGAATTTTAAATCAAATAGATATGAAAACAAAAAGTGTAATTTTCTTATTAGGACTTTTATTCCTAAATTCATGTATAGTGAGGTCACTGAATCCCTTCTATACACAAGACAAGATTAAATATGAACCTGCTTTGTTAGGAGAATGGACCACTAAAACCTCAAAATGGAAATTTCAATCTTTTAAGATGCTTTGGCTTGAAGACAAAAAGAAAGATAAACAAATCTCCCTAGAAGATAAACAAATCTTTGAGCTATATAAAGATTCTTATATTGTTGAATATCAAAAAACAAGCAGTTCAAATAAAATAGAAGATATGGGATTTAGCAATTTTGTAGTTACACCTTTTAAAGTGAATGATGATATTTTGTTGAATTTTTATCCTTTGGAATACGAAACAGAAAGTCTAGACAATCTTGTGGCTCAACATATTTTGAATACCAATTCTGTTTGTCTCGTTGAATTTTTAGAAAAAGGAATGATTAAATTAAAATGGCTTGATGAAGACGTAATAAACCGTCTAATTGATGAGGAAAAGTTGAAGATTAAACATGAAAAAATTGGGATTGACCAGAGCGATTTAATTTTAACAGCAAGTAGCGAAGAATTATATCGCTTCTTAGAAAAGTTTTTAAAATCTGATATTGAAGATAAATGGGAGCAAGATCAAACTTACACCTTAAACAAAATAGATGTTAGAGATTGATCCCTTAGCATATCTTAACAAATCTAAATCCCGTAGGACAATTATATTCCATCTTGTCTTATGGGTTTTAGCGTTTACTATTCTGGTATTTGTTTTTACTAAAGGCAAAATACCTGTAACAATTGATTATTACTATACCCTTATTTTTTTGTGTTTTCTAGCTATTCCAGCATTATTAAATTTTCATGTCCTTATTCCATACCTCTTGAAAAAGGAAATGTACACCTATTATATCATCGGGATTGTAAGTTTGGGCTTAAGTTTTGGCGTGTTTATAAAAGCCTTTTACCTTGAGGTTATCGACTATATTTTTCCGAATTACTTTTTTATTTCTTACATCTCGGGTAAGGACTTTTATTTAGTTTTTAGCATCTTCTTAGTTGCATCAACATTATTAAAGCTGGCGCAAGATTGGGTGTATTTCAACAGAACAGAAAATGACATTTTGAAACTCAGAAATCTTCAGGTAGAATCACAGCTCAATGCATTACGATCGCAAATAAATCCACATTTTTTATTTAACAGCTTAAATGTTATTTATTCCATGGCTTTAAGCAATAAAGCAAATATGACCACTGCAATCGTCGAATTATCGGACATTCTTAGATATGTTATCTACGATGCGAATACTGAACGAATTTTACTTAAAAAAGAACTGGATTTAATCAATAGTTATGTAGCATTTCAAAAACATCGGGTAAAAACAGAAGTGTTTTTTCAAAAAAGTATCGAAGATGAAAATTATAAAATATATCCGATGCTTTTACTGCCACTTATCGAAAATGCTTATAAATACGGTGCTTCTTCTCAGTCTGTTTCAAATCCTATTGAAATAAGTATTAGTCAAAAAAACAAACAACTCTTATTTACAATTAAAAATCAAAAATTAAATACTAATTTAAACCTTGATAAGAATTATTCTGGCGTCGGCATATCAACCTTAAAGAAAAATCTGTCCTTAGTATATCCAAAGAGGCATAGTTTTAAGATTGATCAAACCAAAGATTATTTTCAAGCTTCGTTAACAATCAACAGCTTTGAATAACTTTACAAACAAATGTTTGTATATTTATGATTACCTAAAAAGCAAAGACCTTGACAAATCAACCAACATTAGTAAAATTTATTCGATACTTTAAAGAAGCTCTTACAGGCAAAGATCAAGATTTTACTTCAGGCAGTATTCGCAAGGCTGTGATGTTATTATCTGTACCGATGATATTGGAGATGCTAATGGAATCTATTTTCGCTATTGTCGATATTTTTTATGTCTCCAAAGTTAGTGTCAATGCTGTTGCAACTATAGGCTTAACAGAATCTGTGGTAACATTGATTTATGCCGTTGCTATTGGATTAAGTATGGCTGCAACTGCCATTGTTGCGAGACGTATTGGCGAAAAAGACAAAAAAGGAGCATCGCAAGCTGCTGTGCAGGTTATTTTTTTGGGAATTTTTGTTGCTTTAATTATTAGTGTTGTTGGAGTTTTGTATCCTAAGGAGATTCTACAGCTAATGGGAGCGGAGCCAGATCTGATTGAAGAAGGTTTTGGTTACACACAAATTTTGTTGGGTGGTAATGTAACAATCATGTTACTCTTTTTGATCAATGCAATTTTTCGCGGTGCTGGAGATGCCTCAGTCGCCATGTGGGTGTTAGTGGTTTCAAATGGGTTAAATATCATTTTAGATCCAGTTTTTATTTTTGGCTTCGGTCCAATTCCTGCTTATGGTGTAAAAGGTGCGGCTATAGCCACTACTATCGGACGAGGTGCAGCAGTTATAATTCAGTTTTTAGTTCTATTTTATGGTTGGAGTAAAATCAAAGTTGAGCTTAAAGACCTTGTTTTACGTATAGTTACAATGACCAATTTGATAAAAGTATCCTTAGGCGGTATAGGTCAATTTCTAATAGGAACCTCGTCATGGGTGTTTTTAATGCGCATCATGAGCGAATTCGGAAGCGAAGTATTAGCAGGATACACCATTGCAATTCGAGTCATGCTATTTACATTAATGCCCGCATGGGGAATGAGTAACGCTGCCGCTACTTTGGTAGGTCAAAATTTAGGTGCTAAAAAACCTGAAAGAGCAGAGAAATCCGTTTGGAAAACTGGTCAGTATTGTGCTGTTTTTATGGGAATTGTTTCTCTTGTATATTTAGGATTTGCTCCTCAAATTATACAATGGTTTACAGAGGTGCCTGAGGTTGTGAAAAATGGTGCCTTATGTTTGAGAATCATGGCAGCAGGTTATATATTCTATGCTTACGCTATGGTGATAATCAATTCATTTAATGGTGCTGGAGACACTAAAACACCAACCTGGATCAACTTTATTTGCTTTTGGTTATTTCAACTGCCTTTAGCATATATGTCGGCCATTACTTTTAATTTTGGTCCAATAGGTGTATTCGTAGCCATTACAGCTGCAGAAGTACTTATAGCCATAATAGGCATTTATTGGTTCAAAAAAGGCTATTGGAAATTAGTTAAAGTCTAATGTTTAAAATATGTTTAACCCTTTGTAAACTATAGATTTATGTCCATAAATTGCATTATTGTCGATGACGAAATCTCTTCACAAGATGTCCTAAAGCATTTTATAGCAAAAACAGAAATGCTTCAACTTAAAGATACATGCTCAAGTGCATCAGAAGCATTTGAATATCTTCAATTACACAGAGATATCGAATTGATTTTTTTAGATATAAATATGCCAAATCAATCGGGATTAGATTTTTACAAAACACTTATACGACCTCCAAAGGTTATTTTTACGACGGCATATCCTCAATATGCTGTGGAAGGTTTTGAAGTCGAAGCCATAGATTATTTGTTAAAACCATTTTCCTATCAACGTTTTCTCACTGCTGTAGGCAAAGCCATAAAGCTATTTGCTGAAACTGAAGAGGCCGTAGACTATCTAGTGTTAAAAGAGAATAAATCTTTACATAAAGTGTTTTTCAACAATATTTTGTTTGTAGAAGCATGTGGCGATTACGTAAAAGTACATACAGACTCAAAAACGGTAATGACTAATATGACCTTCAAAAATCTAAATAATTCCTTACCAAATAATTTTTTTCAAGTGCATAAATCATATACGATTAATGTACATAAACTTCAGCAGGTCTCTGGAAATCTGATTTTTATCGATAGCCATAAAATCCCAATTGGGCAGACTTATAAAAAGGCTGTTATGGAAAATTTGTTTTAATTTTTAATGAAGTAGAACCCACTTAAATTTTCATTTAGTTTTTTCTTAATTTGAAAATAATAAAATTCATGTACATTTGTTTATTATAAAAAGCAATCCACTTTTGAGAAATAACTATCACTTTCTTTTCTTGGTTTTATGTCTGTTGACCGCAAGTTCCTGCGATGATGGGAATATTATTGTAACAACTTTCGATTTTGATCAGGATACGCCATTGTCTTTATGTCAACAAGATGATACAAATGTTCTTTACTATATAAATCCCCAAACAAACGAGGCAATATCATTTCAATTTTCTCAAGGAGATTTTTCTGGAACGTTTATAGGACTAGACACATCTTTAACACTTACAGTAGACATTAATAGTTCTAATGTGATAACCTATCGCAAATTAAGTGATCAGACTAACGGCAATGAGTATTATTGCCAACAGGTTCCGCCGAGTTCGCCTCAAGTTTTAGAAGAATTTGTGAGTACAACTGGCGGTACAGCAACACTTTTTATAAGCATAGAATCTCAAGATGACAACGATGGTGTGCCAGCCGAACTTGAAGATATAAACGGCGATGGAAATTTGTTAAATGACGATTCCGATGGCGATGGCATTCCGGATTTTATTGATACAGACGACGATAACGATAATGTATTAACCATTAGCGAAGAGCTTGAAGCTGTGGATGATAATGGAAATGTGATTTCAGGTCAATATGTCGATACAGATCTAGATGGCATTCCGAATTATTTGGACGCGGACGATGATGGTGATAATATTTTGACCAATAATGAGGACTTAAATTATTGCGAAGACCCTGAAAATCCTGCTTTAAATCCTACCAACGACGTAAATGTAGATGGAATACCGAATTACCTAAATAATACTGAAACGGGAAGTGTAACCATAAATGTGGTGAAAAGAAATACCATTACAAGAGCTTTTATTACTCAAGTTGTGTTTAACGACATTACTTTTAACAATCAAAGTAACGCCGAGAGCTTAACATTTTCCGTATTTACAATGGGAAGATACGATACAACCCAAAGCCAAAATCTGCCATTTGCTGAAGGTATTATTTCCGAAGACGAAGCAGGGAATATTTGTCAATAAATCTTAACTTCTGTCGCTCCAAGACCATATTTTTGATAATTAGCATCATGGTATTCAAGGTTGTCGTAGCGTCTTAAAAGCGTTTTTAACTCTTCTTTTAGCACCCCTTGGCCAACACCATGAATTAAAATGATTTTATTAAAGCGTTTGGCTACTGCCCAGTCAATAAAATTTTTTGCTCTTGAAAGTTGAATGTTCAAAATTTCAAAATTCGATAGTCGTCTTGCATCATCAATAAGTTCATGAATATGCAAATCTAGTTCAGGGATGTAATTACCTTTTTTGGGTTTGGATTTTATCGGCTTATCATGAGTTTGTTCTTTGTAATAGCCAATATTTGAATAATTGAAATCCATTCTTTTCGAAAGAATTATCTCATTCGAAGAAAATGCTTGTTCAAAGCCATCATCAAATTTAACGCTTATTTTATCGCCCTGTATTCCCGAAATTGTTCCTTCTAGATTATCATCTATAACTTCTATTCGATCACCTATCTTAAAGGGTTTAGTCATCGTCAGTAGAGCTGTCTTCTGTTTGATTTTCAGATGAATTGTTGTCGCTTGACCATTGCTTAGTAGATTTGTAAAGCCCAAACATTAAGATGACTAAGCCAGCAATTTTTAGATATACATGCGTTGGACTAGAAATAAAGTCATAAAGTAACAGTCCTGCGCCAATTAGAATGATAACAGTATTTATGCTTTGTTTCGATGTGTTTATGCTAGACAAAATTCTTTTTTTACAAAAGTAAAACTTGAGACCAAGATTTCAGTCTATCTTATAAATATTTAAGAATTTGTCTCAATAGTGATTAGAGTTGGTTTGAAACAACACTGAAAGCGATTTAAACGCTCTTCTAATCAAAACAAGAATCCAAAAAATAGTTTATGATATCAGTCGATGTCACAATGCCTATTAGATGATCATGTTCAATGACAGGCAAGGCGTGAAAATTTTCATTCGACAATATTTCTGCAACATGTTTTATGCTGTCATCAGAGTTCACACAAACCACTTTATGGGTCATGACATTTTCTAAAGTAAAATAATCATAAACAGAATCTTCAATTATTCTACCCGTATGATCTGTGGCGTCTGCATAAGATATTCTAAGTAAATCAGAATAGCTTAACATACCAACAATTTTACCTCCATTCACCACAGGTAAGTGTTTTATCTTATTTTTTTTGAACAATACTTCTGCCTTTGCTAAACTATCATTAAGGTTAAGCTTTACAAGGTTTTTTGTCATTATACTGGAAACGGTTTCGCTTTTTTTCATGGCGCAATTATTTTGAAATGCTAGTCAAATATCAACAAAAAAAAGGAGACTAAATATGACAATTGTCAGTTGTTGGAGCATGTCAAAGGGTATAATTTTGTAGATTTTCTGGGTTTTAAAATTCTTTTTCAAAATTTTCAAATAATTTCCTATTATGTGATAACATGGGGTATTACTAATTATGATTTTTCTTCATAAAATTTAAAAGTGATTTGATTCAAAAATTTTGAAATATACAATCAATTACACTGAAATTTTCAAGTCTTTTTAAACTCCATTTCGACTTAAATCTTCTGTTTTAATTTTTTACTTTTGCGGCATGGCAAAACAACAAGATAAATTCAAACAAGTTATAGCTCATGCGAAAGAGTATGGCTATATTTTTTCTTCTAGCGAAATATATGATGGCTTAAGCGCAGTTTACGATTATGGTCAAAACGGCGTTGAGTTAAAGAATAATATTAAGGAGTATTGGTGGAAAAGTATGACACAGATGCATCAAAATATTGTCGGTCTAGACGCGGCGATATTAATGCATCCCAAAACTTGGAAAGCTTCCGGCCAT
This sequence comes from Bacteroidia bacterium, assembly GCA_030429455.1. Taxonomy (GTDB): domain Bacteria; phylum Bacteroidota; class Bacteroidia; order Flavobacteriales; family Flavobacteriaceae; genus Psychroflexus. Next base: position 58,554 of record JAUIFC010000001.1, read on the forward strand.
GTTGATGCATTTAATGATCCTTTAATAGACAATAAAGATTCTAAAAAACGATACCGCGCCGACGTTTTAGTCGAAGATTTTAGAGAAAAAATAAATGAAAAAATCAATAAGGACATTGTCAAAGCTAAAAAGCGCTTCAAAGATGCCTTTGACGAAGAGCAATATAGAGCTACAAACCCAAATGTTCTAAGGCGCCAAAAGCAAATTGATGATATCACATTAAGGCTTACAGAAGTTCAAAACGATAATGATTTAGAAGGTTTTAGACAACTTATTATAGATTTGGATATCAAATGTCCCGTAAGTGGTACGGCCAATTGGACAGATGTTAAGCAGTTTAACCTAATGTTTGCGACCAAACTTGGAGCCTCAGCAGAGTCGGCTACAGATTTGTATTTGCGACCAGAAACCGCACAAGGCATATTTGTCAATTTTGCAAATGTGCAGAAAACAGGACGACTTAAAATTCCTTTTGGAATAGCCCAAATAGGTAAAGCCTTTAGAAACGAAATTGTGGCTAGACAGTTTATCTTTAGGCAGCGTGAGTTCGAGCAAATGGAAATGCAATTCTTCGTCAAACCTGGGGAAGAATTAGAGTGGTTCGACTATTGGAAAACGCAAAGACAACACTGGCATAATTCACTTGGCCTTGGAGAAGATAACTATCGTTTTCATGATCATGAAAAGTTAGCCCACTATGCCAATGCAGCAACAGATATCGAATTTAATTTTCCATTTGGATTCAAAGAGCTAGAGGGAATTCATTCCAGAACAGATTTCGATCTTAAAGCTCATGAAGAATTATCAGGAAAGAAACTTCAGTTTTTTGACCACGAAAAAGGGGAGTCGTATGTGCCATATGTCATTGAAACTTCAATTGGTGTGGATAGGATGTTTTTAGCAGTATTTTCCTCTGCATTAACGGACGAGACACTTAAAGATGGTTCTACTAGAACTGTTCTTAAACTTCCTTCAGTTTTGGCACCTTACAAAGCAGCAGTCCTTCCTTTACTTAAAAGAGATGGTTTGCCTGAAATAGCACAACAAATTGTTGAAGACTTAAAGTGGGATTTTAAAGTGATTTATGACGAAAAGGACGCCGTAGGACGCAGATATAGAAGACAAGATGCTGCTGGCACCCCATTCTGCATAACTGTTGATCATGACACAAAAGAAGATAAGTCCGTAACTATTCGGTATAGAGATACCATGGAACAAAAACGAGTTCCTATTTCCGAATTAAAATCTGTATTAGACCAAGAATTAAGTTATAAGACTTGGTTAAAATAGACAAGTGTTTTGGTCATCTACCATTTTCAACAATCTTTTGTTGAGATGTTTTTTTGGTTTGAAATTAATTAAAACGCTGAAAGTTCAGTTTACTGAGGATTTAGTTATAGCGTTTTGATAATTTTAACATTTGCTTTACTTTGAAAAATGTAACAATTGAAACATTTTGACGTCTTAATAATCAAATTCAATTTTTATGATTGAGATAAAGGACTTACACAAATCCTATAAAGTAGGAAAAAACTCACTTCATGTATTAAAAGGAATTAATTTTTCCGTCAAAGAAGGCGAATTGGTTTCGATAATGGGTTCATCCGGTTCTGGAAAATCAACTTTACTGAATATTCTTGGTATGCTAGATGAAGCAGAAAAAGGAACCTACCATCTCGATGGTGTTGAAATTAAAAACCTTTCAGAAAAAATTGCAGCGAATTACAGAAACAAATTTTTAGGCTTTATATTTCAATCATTCAACTTAATTAATTACAAAAATGCTCTAGATAATGTAGCTTTACCCCTTTATTATCAAAATGTTAAGCGTAAGGAAAGAACCGAAATTGCCATGTCTTACCTGGAAAAAGTTGGCTTAGCACAATGGGCAAAGCATTTGCCAACAGAACTTTCTGGAGGGCAAAAACAGCGTGTAGCCATTGCGAGAGCTTTGGCAGGCCAGCCAAAAGTTATACTTGCCGACGAACTTACAGGAGCACTTGATTCGACAACATCTTATGAAATTATGGAATTAATTCAGGAGATTAACGATGAGGGAAAAACCATTTTAGTAGTTACACACGAGGACGATATCGCTCATATGACCAAAAGAATTGTAAATCTTAGAGATGGTATCATAATAGACGATAGAAAAGTAGACCAAGTAAAAGCAAAAGCACATGTTTAGTATAGAGCGTTGGTCCGAAGTCTTCGAAGCAATAAGCAAAAATAAGTTGAGAACTTTCTTGACTGGTTTTTCTGTTTCTATAGGAATTTTGATTCTTGTCCTATTACTAGGTGTTGGAGAAGGAATGAAAAACGGTATCGAACTTCAATTTGCTCAAGATGCACAAAATAGAGTACAGATTTGGTCTGGAGTTACAACCGTTGAATACAAAGGTTTAAACCCAGGACGAAGAGTACAGTTTAAAAATAAGGACTACGATTTAGTAACTAAAAATTATGGCGATGATTTGGAATATAAATCATCAACTTACCAACGTTGGGTAAATGTTTTTTCATACAAAGAGAACACGTCAAGTTACAGAATTGAAGGTGTTTTGCCAGATTATCAATTTCTTGAAAATGCAGGTATTATTCAAGGAAGATTTATAAATCAGCAAGACCAAGATAGATACACAAAAAATGTTGTTATTGGGAAAAAGGTTAGAAATGAACTCTTTAAAACTGAAAATCCTCTCGGAAAACTGATTAAAAGCAATGGCGTTAATTATAAAGTTGTTGGAGTTTTTCAAGATCCAGGTGGTGATAGAGAAGAGTCTCGTGTATTCTTTCCTCTTTCAACAATGCAAAAAATTTATGGAGCTGGGAACGATATAAGCAATATTTCGTTCACATTACCTAAGGCTGCAACTTACGAAGAGGCTGTAAAGAAATCCACAGCTTTAGTTGGAGAAATAGAAACCTTGCTTAAAGCAAGACATAGTGTGGCTCCAGAAGATACTTCTGGTGTAAATTACTTTAACTCAATAGCAGAAGCCAAAAAGTTTTATGATCTAATGGCAAATATGAATTTGTTTTTCTGGTTTGTTGGAATAGCAAGTTTACTTGCGGGCATCATAGGTGTGAGTAACATCATGCTGATTATTGTAAAAGAACGTACTAAAGAAATCGGAATTAGAAAAGCCTTAGGAGCTCAACCTTCAAGCATTATATGGATGATTTTGCATGAATCTATTTTTGTAACTGCTATTTCAGGTTTTACGGGTTTAATATTGGGGTTACTGCTATTGGAAGCAGTAGGCTCTGCCATACAAACCGAGTTTATTTCCAATCCAGAAGTGAATTTGAATGTTGCTATTTCTACTGTTATTGTGCTTGTAGTTTCAGGGGCTATTGCAGGATTTTTCCCCGCTAGACGAGGTGCCAAGATCAAACCAATTGTTGCATTAAGAGAAGAATAATATGTTTAGTAAAGACAAGTGGAGTGAAGTAATAGAGGCTTTGACCTCAAATGTTTTTAGAACAATACTTACAGCATTTGGTGTATTTTGGGGAATATTTATTTTATGTATTCTTCTTGCTGCTGGTAAGGGTCTTGAAAATGGCGTGAAGAAAGGTTTTGCTGGAATATCGGCAAATTCCATGTTCATGTGGACCATGCCAACAACCAAACCCTATGATGGATTGCCAAAAGGGAGACGATATAATTTTAAAATTGACGATGTAGCCGCTATCAAGAGCGAAGTTGATGGGTTGAAATACATATCGCCGAGAAATCAATTAGGTGGTTTTAGAGGGACAAATAATGTTACACATGGTTTAAAATCTGGCGCATACAATGTGTATGGCGATTATCCAGAAATTATCAAACAAGAACCAACAGATATAATTGAAGGCAGGTTTATAAACTATAATGATATAGACCAAGCTCGAAAAGTTGCCGTTATTGGCGAAGGTGTTAAGAAAGAACTATTTGAAGTTGGCGAGCCCGTTCTTGGAAGCTACATTAAGGTTCAGGGTGTTAACTTTATGATTATCGGTATTTATAAAAGAAAATCCTCACCCGATGGCAATATAGAAGAAGCTCAAAAAAATATTTTTGTTCCATTTACTGCGTTCTCTAGAGCTTTTAATTTTGGAAATATCGTCGGTTGGATGGCAATTACAGCAGAAGATGACAAATCTGTTACGGCATTAAAAAGTTCAATTTTCGATGTAGTAAAAAGTCGTCATCGCATTAGCCCTGATGATAATAATGCCATTGGAAATTTCGATCTCTACGAACAGTTTAAAAAAATATCTGGATTATTTACAGCACTAAACTTTGTGGCCTACTTTATTGGAGTATTGATACTTTTTTCCGGAGTTATTGGAATCAGCAACATCATGCTGATAGTTGTAAAAGAACGAACAAAAGAAATAGGCATAAGACGAGCTTTAGGTGCTACGCCATGGCAAATTAGAGGACAGATACTATTCGAAGCTGTTTTCCTGACCATTATATCTGGAATGGCAGGTATTTCCTTTGCGACACTTGTCCTTTTCGGAATTAATAAAGCATTGGAATTTGCGCCAAGTCAAGATTCCATGTTTATAAATCCTAGCGTAGATTTTGTTACGGTGCTTATTGCATTAGTCATTCTAATTTTTGCAGGATTATTAGCAGGGTTTATACCCGCACAAAACGCTATTAGAGTTAAACCAGTAGAAGCTTTAAGAACAGAATAAATTAAAAATTTTTAGAAAATTCCCAAACCACACATACTATGAAAAAGACTGTAACTGTAATCGTATTAATATTAATCGTGGTAATTTTTGGAGGTGCGATATATTATTTATATCAAAAAGACCAAGAACCACCAGTTAAGTTTACAACAGCAACACCAACCACAGAAACTATAGTTAGAGAAACAGTAGCGACAGGAACCATTAAACCTCGAGAAGAAGTACCTGTTAAGCCAAATATTTCTGGAATTATAGATAAGTTATTTGTCGAGGCTGGAGATACAGTTGTTTCAGGACAATTGGTGGCGCAGCTTAAAGTTGTACCAAATGTTGCTAACCTAAACAATGCCAAAAACCAAATCAGAACAGCACAAATAAATGTTCAAAACGAAAAGAAAATATACGACAGACAAAAGGAGCTTTTCAACAAAGGAGTAATTTCAGCTAATGATTTCGACCTGGCACAACGTTCCTATGATATTACAATACAAAATCTAAAAGCGGCTGAAGATACCTATGAAATAGTAAAAAATGGAACTATTGAAGGAATCGGTGATGCTGCAACAACCGAGATTAAAGCAACTATCTCAGGTATGGTTTTAGATGTGCCAGTAAAAGTTGGTAATCAGGTTATTGAGGCAAATAACTTTAATGAGGGAACAACTTTAGCCTTAATAGCCAATACGAATGACATGATTTTCGAGGGTAAAGTAGACGAATCTGAAGTAGGAAAAATTAAAGAAGGTTTGCCACTAGAAATAACCGTAGGAGCCTTAGTAGGTGAAAAATTTGATGCTGTATTGGATTATATCGCACCAAAAGGAGTAGAAGAAAATGGAGCCGTTCAATTTGAAATTGAAGGAACATTAAACGAAAGAGAAGACGATATATTTATAAGAGCGGGGTTAAGTGCCAATGCTTCTATTATTCTTGAAAAAGCGGATAAAGTTCTCGCCATAAAGGAATCACTAGTTCAATTTGACGAAGAAACCAAAAAACCTTTTGTTGAACTTATGGTTGGAGAGCAACAATTTGAAAGAAAAGACATTACTTTAGGGATTAGTGATGGTATAAATGTAGAAGTCAAAGAAGGATTAACCAAAGATGACAAAATAAAAGTCTGGAATAGTGTTCCAGAAACGTTTAGCCCAATGGGTGGAAGATAATTTTTAAAAAACCAAACCAATTCGCCATGAATAGAATTTTAACAACAGCCTTTTGTCTTTGTTTTGCCATTGGATTTTCTCAAGATGTGCCAACACAATGGACCTTAGAGGCATGTATAAGGTATGCATTCGACAATAACATTAGAGTGAAACAGTCCAAATTGGATATAGACGATGCAGATGTAAACAGAGCAGATGCCATTGGTAACTTTTTACCTGATTTTAATGTAAGCGCAAATAACAGCTGGAATACAGGTCTTTCTACAAACGTTACAACGGGAGTCTTAGAAAGCCAAACCGCAAGAAACTTTTCTTTGGGAGCCACAGTCGGGATTAATTTATTTAGAGGATTAGAAAACTGGAAAAGATTTGATAGAGCAAAGTTGGCAGCCTTGGCCAGTCAATATTCCCTTGAGCAGATGGAAGATGACATAGCACTTTCTGTTGCCAATTCTTATTTGCAAATTTTGGTTAGTAAGCAAATAAGAGACGTTCTGATAAAGCAGAATGAAATTACACTACAACAATTAGAGCAAACCCGTTTACAGATCGATGCAGGTACAGTGCCTGAAGGTGATATCTTAGAACTACAAGCGACAGATGCCGATGAGAAAAGGCAGATTGTTATTGCAGAAAATGATGTTAAAATAGCCTTGGTCAGTTTAGCACAATTGCTTTTAATTGATGACTATGAAAATTTTGAAATAGCAGATGAGTCTTACGATGTTCCAATTACAGATTTGATCAATAGAGATATTAACGAAATAATTGAAGAAGCCAAAAAAGAACGATACGAGATTTTGGTTGCAGAAACTAATTTAGAAATCGCAAGAAAAGATTTGGAAATTGCTAGAAGTGCTTATATGCCTCGAATTTCAGGATTCTTTAATTATAACACAAGGGAAAATGATATCCCTAGCTCTGCCATCGGAGATGTTGACCCAAATAACCCGACTCGCCAAATAGGTGTGGTTGAAACTACTGGAGATGCAGTGGTTGTACCTAATTTTACTTTCGTAGAAGTACCGCCTTTGTCTTTTTCTGAGCAATTATGGAGAAATGATGGATTGTCTTATGGACTTCAATTAAATATTCCAGTCTTTAATGGATTGGCTACAAGAAACAATGTTAAGCGAAATAAGATCAATGTAGAACGATTAGAAAATAACCTAGAGCAAGCTGAATTGGATTTAGAATCTAATGTTTATCAGGCTTACGTCGATGCTCAAGGTGCAGCAAAAGCATATCATGCAGCAGAAAAAGCTGTTGACGCACAACAAATTGCATTCGATTTTGCTAAAGATCGTTTTGATGTTGGTTCTTCAAATTCCTTTGATCTAAACTTGTCTAAAATTAGATTAACCAATGCTGAAAACAGATTGATTCAGGCAAAATATGATTTCATATTTAGAATAAAAGTCTTAGAATTATTCTTTGGAGAAAGACCAGTAGACTAAAACATTTTTCTTGGCTAGAATACTTTGTATCGAAACTTCCACGACGAATTGTTCTGTAGCAATTTCTCAAGATGGTGATGTTCTCGCTTTGACTGAAGAGGACAGCCAGTCTTATTCTCATGCGGAACAGCTTCATGTGTTTATTCAAGAAGTTTTAAGCAAGACGAAATTGACGACTTCCGATTTGGATGCGATTGCAATAAGTAAAGGTCCTGGGTCTTATACAGGACTACGGATTGGTGTTTCTTCCGCAAAAGGACTTTGTTATGCTTTAGGGATTCCATTGATAAGTGTGTCAACTTTAAAAGTCTTAGCCTCTCAAGTAGTGCAGCTAGAATCCAAAATGCCAGTAATTGCTATGATTGATGCAAGGCGAATGGAAGTGTATTCTTGTGTTTACGACTATAATTATAATAGTATTCAAGACGTATGCGCCAAGGTTTTGGACGACAATTCTTATTCAGAGCTTTTTGATGCTTATGACACTATTTATGCCATAGGAAATGGGGTTACCAAGTTTAAAGACATATGTACTTCTCCAGAGAAGTTTGTTTTTATAGAACAAAAAAATCCCTCAGCTAAAGAAATGGCTTCCATCGCCGAGGGTAAATTTATCGTTCAAGATTTTGAGGATGTGGCTTATTTTGAACCTTATTACCTTAAAGATTTTGTAGGAGGAAAATAAGCTTGTGTTTTTTATTATCTGCGATCAATATTTTGATTTTAAATCTATTGAAATCAGTGTGCTTTGAAAGATTAATGATTATAAGGTGTTATAATATTCTAAGATTGTAATCAAATCATTTTCTATACGTTCACTATCTCCTCTAAATTTAATTTTATTTTCCTTAATAAAACCTTGTATTTCATTTTTATGGTCTGTAAAGGCATCTAGGATTTTCTTTTTGTTAGGTTCGATAGTTTTGTAATCATTTTTAAATTTAAAGATATATGTCGTTTTTGTGTTAAGGGTGGCAGGTTTGTCGATGTCATAATTTGAAGTAGCCTTTTTGCCTTTTTTATATTGTTTAGCATACCTTTTATATAAGCTTAGGTTTTCGGTTTCTTTCAATTCTACCACATATCCGTTGCCATTTCTATAGTGATATTGATTAATAGCTATTGGCGAATCTATTAAGACATACTTCTCTCCGTTTACAATATATTTATAATAAAATGTTCTGTCCAAAGATTTTACAGAACTTGAATTTAAATCGAATTTAATCTCAAAATTATCATTATAACTATTATACCTTAAGAACGCTGAACTAGAATTGTTGTTCTTTTCATCTACTATGGTACCTTCAACAAAGTCTTCATTTAGATATGGAGAGCCATTTACTTGAGTCAGATTAATGTTACTTCCATTGTTATTTATCATCAGGTTATCGCCAATTTCTCTAAAATCTCCTGGTGTTCCTATATTTCCAATTTGAGCATTTGTTATGAAAGATAGCAGGGTCAAAAAAGCAAAATATTTCTTCATTTATTATTGTTTTATTAAATTTAAATTAGGCATTTTCTGGGTCGGCAAACTATAAAAACTGAGTAAACTAAGGCAATCTACGTGAGTTTTTTAATAAAACATTAGTTCTCTTTTGATATACGCCGTTGTAGCTAAGATATTTTGGATTTAATCGTTTTTTAAAACTCGATTTACACCTCGGTAATCGAAGAATACCCTGTGAAAATAGGTGTAGTTTGTCAGGTGATTTGGTATAATTTCTTTTAAATTCTAATAGTGTTGTCGAAGTGTAAGTTATTACCTTGATATAAAAAAACACCACTTAAAAAGTGGTGTTGTAGCAATTTCAAAAAAATGATTAGGTCTATTTATTAAAGAGAATTGTAGTATCTAACTAATTGTACCATCTGGTTTTGTAACTCTCTGCCTTTTCCTCTAAATTTAAATTTTTTGTCTTTAATGTATTTTTTTAATTTTTCTTGGTTGTCAGGGAATGTGTTGATTATATCTTTTTTGTCCTTTTCCAGTTCATAATAATCACCTTCAATCTTTAAAATGTACATCTCTTCTTTTCTTATGCTCGGCGGGATGTCCTCTTGGTAAGAGGTAAGCGCTTTTGAGCCTCCTTTTAACTCCACATAATACCTTTTGTACAGAGCAGCATCTTCATTTTCTGGGATTAATTCGGCAACGTACCCATTGCCTGAGGTGTAGTGATTTACATTTAATACTTTAGATTTTATGAGTATAAACTTTTCATCATTCAAATAATAATCAAAATTTTGAGTTCTTTCTAAAGTATTTATTTTTTCTGATCTCGAGTCAAGTTGTATCTCAAAAACATCATTGTACATATCGTATCTTAAAAATGTTTCGACTTTTTTATTAGATTTATTGTCTAATATATTGCCAAAAGCAAATTCTTCATTCAGAAATGGAGATCCATTTATATCATTGATGTCAAATTTTGAATTTTCCTTGAGTTTAACATAATAAGCATCAGCTATATCTCTGTAATCTCTAAAACCCATCATTTCACTAACCTGGGCATAAGTTGGTAGGCTAAAAATAGCTACAAGACTCAGTAATAGTATTTTTTTCATAATCTTTAAATGTTAAGTTAATCTATTTTTTGTTTAAAGTTTTAATTTTCAGAATTTAATCAAATATCATGCCCTAAGTAATTATGGTTATTTTAGGCCATCCTAAAAATAAAGATTTAGGGCGAAAATAGTATCAACTCAAGAAAATTTTATAAACTTTTTGAGAAAATAACCTTAAGGTATTAAAAACTTACTTAAATGCAGGAATTCCCGTGATATCTAAGCCAGTAATCAGTAAATGAATATCGTGTGTGCCTTCGTAGGTAATAACACTTTCCAGATTCATCATATGTCTCATGATGCTGTAATCTCCGGTAATTCCCATTCCTCCAAGAACTTGTCTGGCTTCCCTTGCAATTTTAATTGCCATTTCCACATTATTTCGTTTTGCCATAGAAATTTGAGCAGTCGTAGCTTTACCTTCATTTTTAAGTTGCCCTAAACGCAATGCTAAGAGTTGTGCTTTTGTGATTTTGGTAATCATTTCTGCTAGTTTTTTCTGTTGTAATTGAAATCCAGCAATGGGTTTGTCGAATTGTATACGTTCTTTTGCATAGCGAAGTGCTGTGTCATAACAATCCATTGCTGCACCAATAACACCCCAAGCAATGCCATATCTTGCAGAATCTAAACAGGATAGCGGAGCACCTAAACCAGACCTTCCTGGAAGTAAATTTTCTTTAGGAACTTTAACATTATTAAAGATCAATTCTCCTGTAGCAGACGCTCTTAAAGACCATTTGTTGTGAGTTTCTGGGGTCGAAAAACCTTCCATGCCTCTTTCAACCAAGAGTCCATGAATTCTACCTTCTTCATTTTTTGCCCAGACGACAGCAACATCTGCAAAAGGCGCATTGGAAATCCACATTTTAGCGCCATTCAAGAGATAGTGATCTCCATTATCTTTAAAATTTGTAATCATTCCACCAGGATTAGAACCATGATCAGGTTCTGTGAGACCAAAGGCTCCCATCATTTCTCCAGCGGCTAGTTTTGGTAAAAACTTTTGTTTTTGGGCTTCTGTACCATAAGCGAAAATCGGAAACATGACTAGCGAAGATTGAACAGAAGCAGTAGACCTTACGCCACTATCTCCTCGTTCTATTTCCTGCATAATGAGACCGTAAGAGATTTGATCGAGCCCAGCACCACCGTATTCTTCTGGGATATACGGGCCAAAAGCACCAATTTCTGATAGGCCTTTAATTATCGAGTTTGGGAATTTTGCTTGTTGAGCGGCCTCCTCAATAATTGGACTAACGTCTCTTTTTACCCAATCTCTTGCAGATTGTCTTATGAGTTTATGTTCTTCTGTAAGTAAATCGTCAATGTTATAGTAGTCAGGAGATTCGAATAAATCCATTTGAATAATTTTTGTTGCAAAAATATCGAAAAGGATTTCGATAGCTTAATGAAAAAGTAATAATTTAAACTAAATTCTTTGTAGACGTATATTTTCTAAAAGCTGAAGAACTCTATATTGAATTATTTTTTCGAAATAGGGTCTGCTGAAAAAGTCTGTCGTATTCCAGATTCAAGGCAACAAGACGCAGATGTATTATAATACTTCAAGTCGAAGGTAACGAAGAAGATGGTATACGCCAGACTAACATAAATCAAGTTTAGAACTTGGTGATTAATAATTCTTAGTAAGACATATAAATCCAAGTGACGTAATTAAATTGGTGCAAGAAAATATTCTGATTTTTATTGAAAAACCTTGTACTTATTTGTTTGTTGAAACTTGGCATCCATTGTAAAATATATAAATATGTGTTTTTCAGCAGACCCTAAATATCAATTTGTGAGGTTTCAGTTGAAATTTCAAAATATCTGAATAAATTTCATCATGAAATGAAGTCGCTCATGGTTACTTTTTTTTAAATGAATTAAAGCGATAGTTTTATAATCAACATTAACTTATGAATTATTCTTTTCTACAGTATACAAAATGAAATAAACCATACATCTTAGTCTGAAAAAATAACATGTATAGTTTTCAGACTTATGATAGAAAAGAAATAAATGTTAATCATTTGTAGTAGGAAGGGCAGCTTAAAATCGACTTATTTAAAACGGTCACCTTAGACAATAATTACATTTCTTCTGGCGCCATTTCTATTTTGAGTCCTTCTAAGTCTGGAGTGATTGGGATTTGGCAGCCAAGTCGGCTATTGTCTTTTACATAAAAGGCTTCAGCAAGCATTGCTTCCTCTTCGTATTCCATATCTGGTAAAGCGGTGTCCGATATGATATAGCATTGACAGGAGGCGCACATGGCCATGCCTCCACAAATGCCAATAGTGCCTTCCGGGACGAGTTCGTGTAACCTGACAACTTCCATCAAGTTTAAAGACATGTCTGTTGGTGCAGTTACTTCATGAGCATTGCCCTCTCTATCTGTAATCGAAATATTTATATCTAAACTCATATGTGATTTAGTCTATGCTTTTCACTACAGCTTTTGGAGCTTCTTTTTTAGATCCATCGAAACCGGTGACGCCACCTACAGTGGTATACTTCATGACATATCTTTTGTTTGGATGGATTCTTTGGTAAGCACTTTGACACATTAACGTCGCCTCATGAAAGCCACAAAGAATGAGTTTTAGTTTGCCTGGATAAGTGTTTACATCGCCAATGGCATAAATTCCAGGGATATTCGTTTGATAATCGAGTGCATTATTGACTTTTATTGCATTTTTTTCAATTTCTAATCCCCAATTGGCTATTGGTCCTAATTTAGGCGTTAAACCAAATAATGGTATAAAATAATCTGTTTCTAAGGCAAACTCCTCATCTGGATTATTATTTTTTCTTACCATGACAGCATCCAAACGACCATTTCCATGAATATCGATAATTTCAGCTGGTGTTATAAGTTTAATTTTTCCTGAATCTTTAAGTTCCTTTACTTTGTCTACAGATTCTAAAGCGCCTCTAAATTCATTTCTTCTATGAATTAACGTCACATTCGAAGCTATATCTGCTAAAAAAATACTCCAATCCAGCGCGGAGTCTCCTCCACCAGCGATTACCACATCTTTGTTACGATAATCATCAGGATTCTTTATCATGTAGGATACACCTTTGTTTTCAAATTTCGAAATGTTAGACAGAGGTGGTTTTCTTGGTTCGAAACTCCCTAAACCGCCAGCAATAGCAATAACTTTTGCATGATGCTGCGTCCCCAAATTTGTTGTAACGATAAATGAGCCATCCTCAAGTTTTTCAATATCTTCAGCTCTTTCTCCCAGAGTGAAACCGGGTTCAAAAGGCTTTATTTGTTCCATAAGATTATCCACTAAATCTCCAGCTAAAACCTCTGGAAAAGCGGGTATATCATAAATTGGCTTTTTAGGATACAATTCAGTAAGTTGTCCTCCAGGTTGAGGTAGTGCGTCTATGATGTGGCACTTTAGCTTAAGTAATCCAGCTTCAAAAACAGTAAAAAGTCCGGTGGGTCCTGCTCCTATAATAAGAATATCTGTAGTAATCATGACAAAGTATTTGACGCAAAATTGCTAAAAATATTGCTGAAGATTATTGATATAAATCATGAATTAAAAAGATTGTACGTTTATAACGCTTTTAATTTGAGGCGCATGCTTTTTTATAGTCATTTCAACACCCGATTTTAAAGTCATTTGATTAACACTGCAGCCTACACAAGATCCCTGTAATTGTACTTTGACAATTTCGTCGTTTTCTATACCTAGTAGAGCAATGTCTCCGCCATCATTTCTTAAAAAAGGTCTTATTTCGTCAAGCGCATTTTCTACGTGCTGTTTCAATTCTTGTCCTGTCATGATTATTTTTTTCTTACGGCACTACAACCTGCCATTGTTGTTATCTTTATTGCGTCAGTAGGAGGTAAGTTTTCGTTTCTAAAAACCACTTCTTGCACTATATTTTTGGTAAGGTCTGTAAAAGCGATTGACGTCGGCGTGTTGTCTTGTAAAGCAGCAGGTCGACCAACATCGCCAGCTTCTCTAATGCTTTGTACCAAAGGAATTTCGCCTAAAAATGGAACTTCAATATCTTCTGACAATCGTTTTGCACCAGACTCTCCAAAAATATAATACTTATTTTCTGGTAATTCCTCTGGAGTAAAATACGCCATGTTTTCAACAATTCCTAAAACAGGAACATTTATGTTTTCCTGTTGAAACATTGCAACACCTTTTCGAGCATCTGCCAAAGCAACATGCTGCGGTGTACTGACAATTACAGCTCCAGTAATTGGCATGGATTGCATGATAGATAGGTGAATATCTCCCGTGCCTGGAGGAAGGTCTACCAATAAAAAGTCTAATTCGCCCCAATCGGCATCAAATATCATTTGATTTAAAGCTTTTGCAGCCATTGGACCTCGCCAAATAACGGCTTGATTTGGTTTTGTAAAAAATCCTATTGACAACAGTTTTACACCATAATTCTCGATAGGTTTCATTTTAGATTTTCCACTAACAGTTACAGATAGTGGTTTTTCATGCATGACATCGAACATAATAGGCCCAGAAGGACCATAAATATCGGCGTCAAGCAGCCCAACATTAAACCCCATTTTGGCTAAACTCACAGCTAAGTTGGCAGTAACTGTAGATTTTCCAACGCCACCTTTGCCACTAGCCACAGCCACAATGTTTTGAATTCCAGGGATTGGTTTTCCTTTTATTTCGTTGGCATTTTGCTTTTTAGGCGCATCGACTTTTATGTTTACCTTCACTTTGGCTTTGGCATATACTTGATCGTGAATGACTTTCATTACATCGACTTCTGCTCTTTTTTTGATGTGAAGTGCTGGAGTACTTAATTTCAAATCTACAATTACCTCGTCTGCAAAAGTAACCACGTTTTGAATTGCTCCACTTTCAACCATATTTTTACCTTCGCCAGCAACACTTATAGTGCTCAATGCTTTTATAATATCTTCTTTCTTAAGTTGCACAGTTTAAAAACTTTATTTTAAATAAATCTAAATTGCAAATATAAGTTATTATCTAAAGAAGATTTTCTTAAGCATTTCATTTTAAAGAATTGCTAACAGATTCAAACTATCCTTGAAAGTCTATGTTGAATAAATCTGATGCTATGCCATCACTTAGGAATTTGGCATTCGGTGTGACATAAGCATGATTTTTATAAATTTCTAGGCGTTCTTCGTCTAAATGTGGTTGAATGTGAAGAATGAAATAGTCAAAATAGTTTTGACCAAACCGCGTTTTTAATTCTTCAAGATTTATTCCATTTTTCAGCCTTAATCTTGTCATTACAAATTCGTTATACTGATCCGATTTGGTTAAAATTTCTGAAGTGTTAGGCAACGAGTTGGAAGATATGCTTTTAATGTATTTTACATTGTTTTTGATATTCCACTGCCTTTTCTCGTTACCGTTATAACTATGTGCCGACGGCCCAATACCTAAGTAGGGTTTGCCAGTCCAATAAGCCAAATTATTCTTGGAGTAAAAGCCATGTTTCCCAAAATTTGAAAATTCATAGTGCTCGAAACCTTTGCTCGTCAAAATATGGTATAATATATCGAAATGAGATGCCGCTAATTCGTCATCAATTGGTGGGATGACTTCTTTTTCTATAAAACGTTCCAAAGCTGTTTTGGGTTCGACCGTCAAAGCATAGCAGGATAGATGAGGAATATCATAATTTAATGCTATGCTAATATTTTCTTCCCAACGACTATTGCTCATTGCAGGCATACCATATATCAAATCGATAGAAAAATTATCAAAGTGGGTTTTTATCAGTTCTATACTCTCTTTAGCTTCTTTAGCGTTGTGAGCCCTATTCATTAGTCGCAAGTCCTCTTCAAAAAACGATTGAACGCCTAAACTGATTCTATTTATACCAACGGATTTAAAATCTTCTAAAACCCTTTTGCGAATGTCGTCGGGATTAACTTCCAAAGTAATTTCAGGTTCTTCACTGATTGAAAAATTCTTATAAATAGTATTAAATATCGAATCTAGATCCTTGGAATTCAACAAACTTGGTGTTCCTCCTCCAAAATAAATGTTTTCAACTTTGTTTGGCAATTCTTCCTTTCTCATTTCCAGTTCTTTGCAAATTGCTTGAACCATGGCATCCTTATGTTTCAATGATGTCGAAAAATGAAAATCACAATAGTGGCAAGCTTGTTTACAAAATGGAATATGAAGGTAAATACTACTCATTGGTCAAATAATTACATCCAAGTTTTAATTGAATAAATGTTCAATTAAATCGGAAACACTGGATAATTTAATGATTTCGATGTTGTATGGTTTGGTTGAAATCTTTGTGAATTTTGAAATAAATATTTTTTCAAACCCCAGTTTATCTGCCTCGGAAATTCGTTGTTCAAGTCTTGGTACAGGTCTTATTTCTCCGGCCAATCCGACTTCTGCAGCAAAACAGTTGTTGTTTTCCAGAATTATATCGTGGCTTGAAGAGAGTATAGCCGCAACAACTGCCAAATCAATTGCGGGGTCATCTATGCTTATTCCGCCAGTAATGTTTAGAAATACGTCTTTGGCGCCTAGTTTAAAACCGGCTCTTTTTTCTAGAACAGCCAAAATCATATTTAATCGCTTGGCATTGTATCCTGTGGAAGAGCGTTGAGGAGTGCCATAAACTGCCGAACTGACCAAAGCTTGAATCTCTACCATCAGAGGTCTCACACCTTCGATAGATGCCGCAATAGATGTTCCACTTAAATGATGGTTATGGTTAGAAATCAAGATTTTGGACGGATTAAGGATTTGTTTTAATCCATTAGACTTCATTTCATATATGCCTAATTCATGTGTAGGTCCAAACCTGTTTTTTTTCACACGAACAATACGATATAGAAAATTTTGATCACCTTCAAATTGAAGAACTGTATCTACCATGTGCTCAAGAATTTTAGGCCCAGCCAGATGTCCTTCTTTATTAATATGTCCAACTAATATAACAGGCGTATGGGTTTCTTTAGCAAAGGTGATGAGTTCTGCTGTACATGCTCTAATTTGAGAAATAGAGCCAGGAACACTTTCAATCAAATCGGTTCTAAGGGTTTGAATCGAATCTATAATGACTAACTCTGGTTTTATTTTTTTAATTTGGTTAAAGATATTTTGTGTTGAAATATCCGATAATATAAAACAGTTTTCATTTGTTTTTTCAATACGTTGAGCACGCATTTTAATTTGTTTGCTGCTTTCTTCGCCTGATACATAAAGACTTGAAAGCTGAAGCTGTAAACACAGTTGAAGTAATAGCGTACTCTTTCCAATGCCAGGTTCTCCGCCCAATAATATTAAAGATCCCTTTACAATGCCACCACCAAGAACTCGGTTTAATTCCAAATCTGGTGTAACAACTCTTTCTTCATCTTCGTAAGAAATATCGTTTATTCGTGAAACTTTGGGTTTTAATTGTTGTTCCAAACTTAGGTTCGAGTCACTCCAAACTCTTTCTTTAGGTTTAGAAACGACTTCTTCAACGATTGTATTCCATGATTTACAGGATGTGCATTGCCCTTGCCATTTTGCATATTGTGCGCCACAGTTTTGACAATAGTAAATCGTTTTGGCTTTAGCCATATTAGGTTATCTTTCAGATTTAATATCCAAATGCTTCTCTGAGCACTTCTGCTTCTTCAATAAGCATTTCTTTTGTTATTCCGCCAGCGTCGTTATAAATATAACCTGCCCTGTAGGCGTTGTAAGCTTTTTTAGGTTCTCCTATGCCTTGATGGTGTTTGGCTATAAAGTAATGATATAATAAACTAGCGGGATATTCTTCTCTCGCAATACTTGCCAGTTTATTGCAAATATCCCAATTATCCTGTTGCTCTATGACTTTATAAACTTGAACAAGATCTTCGACTCTAACCTTTTGGTCGACGTCGTAAAGCTTTTTTATCAAATCATACTTTTCTTTAAGATAGGAAACAGGATCGGTTGCCTTTAGGACATAGTCATTTAATTCCTTATCATCAATTGGTGTGTACGGGGCAAAAACATTGGCTAGGCCAAATGGAATTGCATAATTTACCAAAGTGTAGTGATTTTTGTTTTCAAAGGACTTGTAACTCACATTTAGATTTATGTTTTCTATCGAAGACAGTTCATCATAGAGATTTTTTGTCTTCTCCTGTATAAAATCTAAATCTTTAGTTCCAGTTGATAAGCTATACCAAAATTTTTCTTTGCTAGTATCAAATCTATCTTTAATGTAAGGCATAAGTCCAACAGGTATATCTGGACTTAGGTTAATAAAGCCTTGAAAATCAGTTCTGTCACTGAATAAAAATAAATTCATAAAATTAGCCATGTAATCATGTCCAACTATAACAGAATAATCGCCAATCTTGTATTCGTTTTTTAGAAAAGGTAGTACTTCGACTTGGATAAAGTCAAAAAACCTGGCTCCAGTATCTTTTGGTAGATAATCAAATTTACCATACTTGCCATCGTCTAATCGTGTTCTAGATTGATTAATGCCGACAACAAATGCCTTGGGGATTTCTTCCCAATAACTCAAATAATCCACATTTCCTGCAATAGGTTCGAATAGGTAGTCTCCATCAAAAACAAAAATCAGAGGATATGTTTTGTCCGAATCTGGGTCATAGTTTCTTGGTTTTTGTAACTTGAGTTGTCTTGTGGTATTCAGGATTTCAGACTCAACGGTAATGTATTCAATGTGCGTATTACAATCAGTTTGAGCACTTGTAGTTAAATTTACTAAAGTAAATATTAGCATTAAGAAAAAAGACTTCTGCATTTTAAAAATTTAAAGTCTAAATTATAACTTTTTATTAAATATAGGTAAAAGAATTGCAGAAATAGTGCCAGTAAAAATGACAATCAAGGTATGTGATGTCCAAATGATCCAACCAAAGGCCTGGCCAATTTCGACAGGAACATCATATAATCTATACACGGATGCTATAGCAATTGGATAAACAATTACTCCACCGCTTGTAATCGACATCGAAAAAGCTCCTGCAATAAATGCGACTAAAGTTCCTCCAAGACTCATGTTTTCTGTGCCTGGAATAGAAAATTTTATAATCCAAAACATTAAAAAATATAACCCCCAGATGCTTATGGTTTGTATGACAAAAGACCATTTTTCTTTGAGACCAAAAATACTTTTAATGCCATCATATAAGCCTAAAAGAAAGATTCTTAGCTTTAAGACAAATTTGTTATTTGAAAATTTCAATATTCTCACAAAAAAATAACCAGCAATAATTATTGGTATGATCAATACTATCGTGTAAATAGCGCCCAAATTATCGACGTTTAAATAGGACAAAAGTTGTTCGCTTTGTAAAACCAAGGCTAGTCCAATAATAAGGAGTAACATGATAAAGTCTATAATCCGTTCGGTTATAATCGTTCCAAAGCTTTGTTCGAAAGATAGGTTTGTATAACTTGCATAAGTAGCTCCCCTAAGCACCTCTCCCGAGCGAGGAACACCCAAATTTGCCAAATACCCAAACATGACAGTAAAAAAGCAGGTAGAAAGTTTAGGTGTATTGTTTAGTGGTTTTAACAAAAGTCTCCATCGGTTTGCTCGGATAATATGGGACAGAAACCCTAATGCAACGGATAAAAGCACCCAATAAAGATTGGCGTGTTTTATGTTGTTCCATATGTCTTCTCTTTGAGTAGAGGTGGTTGACTGCAAAAAATACCAAAGGAAAAATAGACCTAAGCCAAAAGGTAACAGGATTTTCATCCATTTGATGATTGGCTTGCTAGTCATACCTTAAGACAAGCGGTTATCCTCGTTTGGAAAAAGAATGGCAGGATTGAACTCTTTGGCTTCCTCAGGTGTCATGATGGCATATGTCATCAAAATCAGGGTGTCGCCTGGAGATACTTTTCTTGCGGCAGCACCATTTAATGTTATCTCACCACTACCTCTAGGACCAGGAATGGCATAGGTTTCTAACCTTTCGCCATTAGAATTGTTAACGACCTGAACCTTCTCGCCTTCGAAAATATTTGCAGCTTCCATAAGATCTTTGTCTATGGTAATACTTCCGATGTAATTTAAATCTGCACCTGTAACTTTTACTCGGTGTATTTTAGATTTTACTATTGTTATCAGCATACTAATTAATTTAATGCCATATTATCTATAAGTCTAACCTCGTTTAAAAAAGCTGCTATAAAACCTCTGTATTTTACATCAGGCTTTTTTGTGTTTATTGGAACTAGGTCATGCTCTCCGGCAATTTCAAAATATTCCAATTCGAATTTATCTAGTGTTTTAAATTTGTTAAATACAACTTCTTTAATTTCTTCAATAGTGCTATTTTCAAAACTATTTCGCGCATGTATTAATGAATCATATATTTCGCTAGCATATTCTTTCTCTTCTGTAGTAAGCAATGCATTTCTTGAACTTTTTGCTAAACCATTAAGCTCTCTAAAGGTTTTGCAGCCAATAATTTCAATATTCAGTTTTAAGATTTCAACAAGTTTTTTTACAATAGCCAATTGCTGAAAGTCCTTTTCGCCAAAATAAGCTTTAGTTGGTTTTATAATCTCAAAAATGTTTTCTAAAACTGTGCCAACGCCATCAAAGTGACCTTTTCTGTGTTGCCCCTCCATAAACTCTGACAAATTGCCAAAATCAAATTGTTTTGACGTAATTGTTTCTGGATATATCTCTTTTACATGTGGCGCAAAGACGATGACGTCTTCACTTATGTTATGAATAATGCGCAAATCTTCATTTAATGTTCTGGGATATTTTTCTAAATCTTTTGGATTATTAAACTGTGTTGGATTTACAAATATGGTTACAACAGTGATGTCGCATTCTGAAAGGGACTGCCTAATTAAAGAGCCATGTCCCTCGTGGATAGCTCCCATGGTTGGAACTAGTCCAATCACCTTTTTGGTGTTTTTAGATAAAAAATTAATATAATTTTGCTTAGTTTTTATTAACAAAATTCTGTTTTTTAAATTTTTGCAAAACTAACATATTAACCTTAATCCGCATAAATTTTTGTAAATTTGCAACTTTTAAAATTGTTATCCATTAAATTGATGTTTTATGCAGGATAAAAGAGTTCTTTTTATATCGGCAGAATTAATACCATATTTAGCAGAAAATGACATGTCAATCATGTCGTTCGAGGTGCCTAAAATGATTAATTCTACCGGTGGCCAAACCAGAATATTTATGCCACGATTTGGTAATATAAACCAAAGAAGACATCAACTTCATGAAGTTATTAGATTATCAGGATTAAATATGGTCGTCAATGATTTTGACATGCCTTTGATCATTAAAGTAGCATCTATTCCAAAAGAAAGAATGCAGGTTTATTTTATTGATAACGAAGATTACTTTAAGCGAAAAGCCATGTATAGCGATGAAGATGGCAACCTGTTCGAGGATAATGATGAAAGGGCTATTTTTTTTGCAAAAGGAGTAATCGAAACTGTTAAAAAATTAAACTGGGCACCAGATATCATACACATCAACGGTTGGCTTGCCTCATTAATGCCTATGTACTTAAAGAATTACTACGGTAACGAACCTTTGTTTAAAAATTCCAAAATCGTAACCTCTGTATACAATACGGTGTTTCAAGATGAGTTGGATAAAAACCTGATTAAAAAAGTGATGTTCGATGGTATTGATGAAGATAAAATTGAATATTTAAAAACTCCAAATTACAATAATTTGATAAAATTGGCATTAACCTATTCTGATGGTATTGTTGTAGGCAGCGAAAATATTCCTGAGGAATTAACCGAATTTATTAATAATTCAGATAAACCTACCTTAAGCTACCATTCAATAGAAGAATTTGCACAAGCATATCAAAATTTTTATCTTAAAGATATTTTAAATGAAGATATTGACTAAACTAAAACTAAGAGCATTAGTTTTTTTATCAATTATTATTTTTGCAACCAGCATTACCTCATGTGAAGATGAATTTACCACCATTGGGAGTGATTTTGTTAATAGTTTAGATTTACCAGAACCTTATATCGTTGAAGATTTAGTGTCTTACAGCGAAAAAATCAATTCTCTACAATCTAATACACTTACAAACTATTTACTTGGGCAATATTCTAGCGAAGTGTTTGGGATATCAAACACAAGTATCCTTACTCAGTTAGAATTGGAAACTACAAATCCAGATTTTGGTGAAGATCCAGTTTTGGACAGTGTTGTGTTAACATTGCCATTGTTCAATACTTTAGTAGCAGAAAATGAATATCGAGTAGATTCAGTGTTTGGCTCTGGCGGTTTTAAACTTCAGGTTTTCGAATCAAATCAGTTTTTAAGGGATTTAGATCCTGGTGCCAATGGAGACTTTGACGAAAGTCAATTGTATTACTCTGATCAATTTTCGGAATTTGAAAGTAATATCAATACAGGAACATTATTGAATACGGAAAGCGACTTTGTATATGTTCCTACCTCTTACACAGAGACGCAAATTTTTCCAACTCAAACAGATTCAGTCACTTTAGATACTTTGAGACTTGCGCCAAGACTAACAGTCAAATTGGACAGCTTATTTTTTCAAGAAAAAATATTGAATAATCAAAATTCTAATATTCTTGTAAGTCAAAACAGTTTTAAGAATTTTCTTCGAGGAATTTATTTAAATACGGTTGAACCTCAAGATGGTGGCTCTATGATAAATCTTAACCTGAGTGCTGCGGATGCCAACATTAGGTTGTATTATAGATCACAACGTCGACCACCTTCATTGGATACTATTGCGCTAGATTTGGTAGAGACATTTAATACGTTCGATCTTCGATTTGCAGGAAATACAATCAATTTGTACAACGATGAAAATCAGATCGATCTTTCCAGTCAAAATACAGAAAACGGCGAAGAGATATTATATGCAAAAGGAGGGCAAGGTATTGTGACCATTATTGAACCTTTTAAAGGCTTAGACTTGGACAACAACGGAATTTCAGATGAGTTAGACGAATTAAGAACAAATAACTGGTTAATTAACGAAGCCAATTTGATTTTGAATGTAAACGATGAAATTCTTGGTGATGAAGCAGATGATACACCATTTAGAATTTTTGTCTATAACATCGAAAGAAACTCAGTACTTATCGATTACATTCAGGATCCATTTACAACGGACAACCCTTTTACATCAAAAATTAACCATCTCGGGCCACTTACAGAGGATGGCGATGGGAATAAATCATTTAGAATACGATTAACAAGTCATATAAACGATTTAATAAACAACGACTCGATACCTTCAAAGTTAGGTGTAGTCGTTACTCAGAATGTTAATCAGGCGCGAATATTAGAGGTTAAGGATAGTGAACTTGGAGCATTAGATGCTTTTATAGAGAGTTCGATATCTACGCCGAGAGGAACAGTTTTTTATGGGAATGCTTCTTCAAACGAGGATAAAAAGTTAAAATTGCAGATTTATTATACAGAACCAAATTAGTAAAGTATGTGTGGAATTGTAGGTTATATTGGACAAAGAGATGCTTATGATATTGTAATCAAAGGATTGCAACGCTTGGAATATAGAGGCTATGACTCTGCGGGAATTGCCATGTATGATGGAATGAATTTAAATATTTGTAAGACTAAAGGGAAAGTTTCTGATCTCGAGAAAAAAGCAAAGAATAGTAATACTGTTTTTGGAAAAGTAGGCATAGGGCATACAAGATGGGCAACTCATGGTGAACCCAATGACCAGAACTCACATCCACATTTTTCAAACTCCGGTCGATTAGCAATAATTCATAATGGCATTATAGAGAATTACGATGCGATAAAAATCTTGCTTCAAAACAGAGGGTTCAGGTTTCATTCAGATACAGATACAGAAGTGCTTGTAAATCTGATAGAAGATGTTCTTAATAATGAAGACGTAAAGCTAGGAAAAGCAGTGCAAATTGCTTTAAATCAGGTTGTCGGAGCTTATGCAATAGCTGTATTTGATAAAGAAAAGCCAAACGAAATTGTTGTAGCGCGATTAGGTAGTCCTTTAGCAATAGGTGTTGGGGAAGACGAATTTTTCATAGCCTCAGATGCCTCTCCATTTATAGAATACACAAACTCAGCGATTTATTTGGAAGAGGGAGAAATGGGGGTTATTCGTCTTGGAAGAAAGCCCAGAATAAGAAAGATACAAGATGATAAGCTAGTTGATCCATACATTCAAGAATTGCAATTAAGTATCGACCAAATAGAAAAAGGTGGTTATGAGCATTTTATGCTTAAAGAAATCTATGAGCAACCCACTGCGATTAGAGATACCTTTAGAGGACGAATGCTCGTTGACGAAGGCCTAATCCGAATGGCTGGAATTGATGATAATATTCAGAAATTTTTGAATGTAAATAGAATTATAATTGCTGCTTGTGGAACATCTTGGCATGCAGGATTGGTAGCAGAATATATATTTGAAGATATAGCAAGAATTCCAGTAGAAGTAGAGTATGCTTCTGAGTTTAGATACAGAAACCCCGTTATAAACAGCAATGACCTTTTAATTGTTATTTCTCAAAGTGGAGAAACGGCAGATACAATGGCTGCTATAAAATTGGCAAAAGAGAATAACGCGTTTGTCTTCGGAGTATGTAACGTGGTAGGGTCGTCGATTTCTAGAGAAACAAATGGCGGAGCATATACACATGCAGGGCCAGAAATAGGAGTAGCCTCGACCAAAGCTTTTACAACCCAGATTACAGTTCTATCACTTATTGCTCTTAAGCTTGGAAGAGCTAAAGGCACTATAGACAATTCTCATTTTCATATGTACCTTAATGAAATGGCAACCATACCAGGCAAAATTGAAAGGGTTCTAAAAGAGAATAATCATATTGAGCAGGTGGCAAAATCCATTAAAGATGCCAAAAACTGTTTGTATCTTGGTAGAGGTTATAATTTTCCAGTTGCTTTAGAAGGCGCATTAAAACTTAAAGAAATCTCTTACATTCATGCCGAAGGTTATCCAGCAGCCGAAATGAAACATGGCCCCATTGCTTTAATAGATGAAGAAATGCCAGTTGTGGTAATTGCCACTAGAAAAGGTCATTACCAAAAAGTAGTAAGCAATATTCAAGAAATAAAATCTAGAAAAGGAAGAATAATTGCAATTGTTTCGGAAGGCGATACAACTGTGAAGGAGTTGGCTGAGCATGTTATAGAAGTTCCTGAGACCATAGAAGCATTAACACCATTGTTGACAACAATCCCATTACAACTGCTGTCTTATCATATAGCCGTTATGCTTGGTAAAAATGTCGATCAACCGCGAAACTTAGCAAAATCTGTTACGGTAGAGTAACTATTTTTTCAATTCAAATCTTATAGTTCCATAGTTAAAGTAAGTTTTCACTTCTTAAACTATGGTTTTTTATTAGGTGATTAAATCAATAAGATTATATCATTTCTAATAAATGAACTTATCAGATTAGAATTAGGAGATTTTATTGGATTCTTAATAATTTATTAAATTCTTACTTATCAGTAATTATTTTCAATTTATTCCAAAAAAAAGATAAACAATTTAGAAAATTTAAAGATTTCATAAAAATATAATATATATATTGCGCATCTTTATTAACATTTCATAAATTAAATTAACATGATTAGAAATCTATTCACATTCAGTATGTTGTTAGTTTCTATGGTTTTTTATTCTCAAACAATTGTCAAAGGTAAAGTAGTGGATCAAAATGGATATCCGCTGCCTGGTGCAAATGTAATTATTGAGGGTACCACTATTGGAACTTCGACAAACTTTGAAGGAGAGTACGAATTGAAAACAAATGAGTTGCCTCCTTTTTCATTGGTTGTAAGTTATACTGGTTTTGTACAAAAAATTGTACAAGTAACTTCAGCTTCGCAAACGATTGATATAACACTTGAGGAAGGAAATGAACTTGATGAAGTTGTAATTTCTGCATCAAGAACACCCGAACGTGTTTTTGAATCCCCAGTGACTATAGAACGGTTTGGACTTAAAGAGATTAAAAATACAGCTTCTGTAGATTTTTATGATGGTCTAGAAAACCTGAAAGGTGTAGATGTAAACGTAAATAGTTTGACCTTTAAATCTGTAAATACCAGAGGTTTTGCATCGTTTGCAAATACGCGTTTTATGCAGTTGGTCGACGGTATGGATAATTCGACGCCAGCCTTGAACTTTCCTATCGGTAACTTGGTTGGTCTAACAGAAACAGACGTGCAAAGTGTAGAATTATTACCTGGTGCGGCTTCCGCATTATATGGGGCAAATGCATTTAATGGAATCTTGTTCATGAGGAGTAAAAATCCATTTGATTTTGAAGGTGTAAGTGCTACTTTAAAACAAGGGGTAACCTCTCAAGAGGCTGCAGGAACCAATAGCTACACCGATGTAAGTGTGAGAGTAGCAAAGAAATTCAGTGATAAATTCGCAGCTAAATTAAACGTGGGTTACTTGAAAGGAACAGATTGGTATGCTACAAATGAAAGTGATAAACTAAATAGAGGCCTAACCAGAGACGATATAGACTATGACGGTATTAATGTATATGGGGATGAGGTAAGTACCAACATTAGAGAGGTTGCTCAAACATTAGAGAGTCTAGGACTAGCTCCCGCAGGTGCATCCGCATTAATTCCTTCGGTAAATGTGAGTAGAACTGGATATAACGAAAGAGACTTAACAAACTATAATGCAGAAAGTTTAAAAGCAGATGTTGGCTTTTTCTATAGACCTTTTGAGGATGATTTGGAGATACAGCTAGTAAGTAAAGTAGGAACGGGTACTACATTGTATCAAGGTGCGAATAGATATAACATAAAAAACTTCTTACAGCACCAACATAAATTGGAAATTAGAAACGACAATTTCTTTGTCAGAGGATACCTTGTTGCAGACGATGCTGGAGATTCTTATGATATGGTATTTACAGGTATCAATATTAACCGATCTTGGAAAGATGATAGTACATGGTTCGGTGAGTATGTTGCAAGTTATCTTGGAGCTACTTTAGGCGGTGCTACAAGTGATCAAGCACATACTGCCGCAAGGGCAGCTGCAGATACAGGAAGATTGATGCCAGGAACAGCAGAGTTTCAACAAGCTTTTGAAACTGTTATTTCAGATCCTGATTTTAGTAGAGGTTCTCAATTCCAAGACCAATCACAATACTATCATGCTGACGCAAACTATAACTTTAAGGATAAAATAGAATTTGCTGAAATCCAAGTTGGAGGATCTTTCAGATCTTACAGACTTGACTCTAATGGAACCATATATACAGATGTGGACGGTCCTATTACGTATTCAGAATTTGGTATTTATACACAAGCTCAGAAAACTATTGATATTAAGGATGACATGAGTTTAAAGCTTACGGGTTCTATAAGATATGACAAGTCAGAGTTGTTTGACGGTTTCTTTTCACCTAGGTTATCTGGTGGTTTGAATATAAATGAAAATCACAATATTAGAGCCTCTGTTCAAACAGGATTTAGAAATCCAACAACACAAGATTTATTTATCGGTTTAGATGTTGGTAGAGCAATCTTAGTGGGTGGTGCCGATGACAACCTTACAAGAGATATTAGAGATTATAGCGTTGCTGCAGGGAATCTAAGTGCAGAGGGCGCAGGAATTTTAGGGGCTGATGCAATTTCTAGAAATTCTTCTGGAGCATATAATAATTCTTACACTGCCAGCTCTGTGGCGGCTTTTGCAGCTAGTGGCAATCCAGATGATCTTGTTGTTGGTAATTCCGAAACTGTTCAACCAGAGCAAGTAACTTCAGTTGAAGTTGGATATAGAGGTAAAATAGATAAAATCACCATCGACGCTTCTGCATATTACAACTCATATAACGACTTTTTGGCAAATGAAAATGTAATAAATCCCTTCTACGGAAGTGTAGATGCTAATGGCGATGGACAAGTAGATTTAGATCCTCAGGCGTTTACGGCTTTAGCAAATCAAGATTTTCAGGTGTTCCAAACCTACACAAATTCTGATGCAGAAATAAACTCATACGGGGCAGCAGTTCAAGTATCTGCAAAAGTATTTAACGGATTTGACCTGACTGCAAATTATACATGGACAAGACTAGATTTTGATGTTACTCAGAATCCTGACTTTAGAACAAACTTTAATACACCGGAGCATAAGTTTAAAGCGAGTTTTGGAAAACCAGATTTATTCGAGAACTTTGGATTTAATGTAGCTTGGAGATGGAGCGATAATTTCTTTTGGGAAGCCACTTTTGGCGATGGAGAAATTCCTGCTTTTAACGTAGTGGATGCACAAATAAATTATACGTTCCCTAAATACAAAACAATTGTAAAACTTGGTGCAGCAAACCTTTTAGCTGACGAATACTTTACAGCATTCGGAACAGGATTAATAGGTGCTCAGTATTACTTATCATTAACAATTAATAACCTTTAAAAATATAACAATGAAAAAAATACTTTATATCCTGTTATGTTTTGTAACACTTAATTTTTTTACGTCTTGTGAAAATGATGTTCTAGACGATTTAAGAGCTAAAGACGATCAAGAACTTGTTGATTTGCCAGAGTTAAATGCTGGAAGCGCAGATTTTTCAAATTATGTATCTTTAGGAGCTTCCTTTACTGCTGGATTTACAGATAATGGATTGTTTATCGCATCTCAACAAAATTCTTTTCCAAATACAATTGCAAGTAAATTTGCTTTAGTTGGAGGAGGCGATTTTGTACAACCACTAATGAATGATAATTTTGGTGGTTTAGCATTAGGCGGAAATCGAATCACAGATCCAAGACTGGTTTTTGGAGGTGCTGGACCTGTTCCTTTGGAAGCTGTAATTGGACCAGTGACAGTATCTACAGACATAGCCTTAAATAATCCTTCAGGACCATTTAATAATCTTGGTATTCCTGGGGCAAAAAGTTTTCATCTAGTAGCTAATGGATATGGAAATATTGCAAATTTTCCTGCTGCAGCAAACCCATATGCTGTAAGAGTTACAGGAGATAATCCGAATGCATCTATTTTGGAATTGGCAGTTGCTCAAAATCCTACGTTTTTCACTTTATCAGAAATTGGAGGAAATGATGTCTTAGGATATGCAACGACTGGAGGCAATGGGACAAATCCTATCACCGATAATGCAACCTTCGATGCTGCTTTGGGTGCTTTAGTAGCAGGATTGACCTCGAATGGAGCAAAAGGTGCCATTGGAAATTTGCCTGACATTACAAGTTTGTCATTTTTTACTACAGTTCCTCATAATCCTCTTGATCCAACCGATGACAGTTTTGGTCCATTAATCCCTACGCTTAACAGCTTGTATGGTGCATTAAATCAGGTGTTTGCTTTCTTAAATGTGCCAGAACGAAGTATTGTATTTTCAACTACAGAAGCAAGTGCTATAGTGGTACAAGATGAAAATCTGGCTGATTTGTCAGCTCAAATTACACAAGTATTATTAGCTAATCCATCTTTTCCAGACTTTTTAGCTCAATTTGGTTTACCACCTCAAGCCGCGCCTCAAGTTGCAGGGCTTTTCGGTCAATTCTATGGACAGGCAAGACAAGCTACAGAAGACGATCTGGTATTATTGACCGCCGCTGGTATAATTGGTCAAGTTGATCAAGATACGCTAGACTTTTTGGTAGCAAATGGACTGCCAGAAGCTATAGCAGGACAGTTTGCAGCTGTTGGAGTTACGTTGCCTATTGGTGATTCTTTTGTGCTTCTGCCTGAAGAACAACAAGAAATAGCAGACGCAACTTTTGATTATAATGCTTCAATCAACGCGATTGCTCAAGCCAATGGTTTAGCACTCGTTGACTTAAATTCGATACTAATTCAAGCGTCGACCACTGGAATTCCATTTGACGAATATTTCTTGAATACAAACTTAGTTTTTGGTGGTCTTGTAAGTTTAGACGGGGTTCATCTAACCTCTAGAGGTTATGCTTTGATGGCTAACGCATTTTTGGAGGCCATAGATAATACCTATGGATCAAACTTTATGGCCTCTGGTAATTTGGCTCGCGCTGGAGATTTTTCTACAAACTTTCCACCAAATTTATAATTCACAATTGGTCAATTGATATAATATCAATCAAATAATAATTCTCGATTAATCGCCTAAAACTTTTTTAGGCGATTTTCTTTTTATAGGATTTATGACAATCCTCATATAGATATTAAGATACTTTTAGGACTTTTACCATCTAAAATCTAATGAGCAAATGTCATTAAATTACCTTTTCTATCGCAAAACTCTAATAGCACTTACAGGATTATTCTTATGTGTGTTTTTAGTCGTCCATTTGTCTGCAAATGCCATTCTTTTATTACCAAAAGACATCGCTTCAGATTTATATAATAGTTATTCTCATACGCTTAGAGAGAATCCATTTATAACGGTCGTAGCTTATGTGCTTTATGTTTCAATTATAGTGCATACACTAGCTGCAATCTTTATAACTATCCAGAACAAAAGAGCTAAACCGACAAAGTATATCGTAAACCATAGTCGGCAAAATAGTTCTTGGCATTCAAGAAATATGGGTGTTTTAGGAAGTCTTATTTTCATTTTTATCATTATTCACTTGGCTAATTTTTGGGCAAGAATCAAGCTTGGAATTGGCGAAGAAGTTGTGCTTGATACTAATGGGTTTAAAGATGTGTATAGTGTAACTTACGACTTATTTCAAAATATATGGTTTGTTATATTTTATGCTATTATTTCCATACCACTGGCTTATCATCTACATCATGGCTTAAAAAGCGGTTTTAAAACAATAGGATTTTACCATCAAAAAGGTTTAAAGATTCTTGCAAAAGTAGCACTTGTTTATGCATTGGTCATGGGAATAGGATTTGGTATAATCCCGATAATAGTTTACTTTAAATAATTCTGAAAAACATGCTCGATTCTAAAATACCTAAAGGAAAACTTGAAGAAAAATGGAGTAATTATCAATTAAATTCCAAATTGATAAATCCTGCGAATAGAAAAAAACTAAATGTAATTGTAGTCGGTTCAGGACTCTCAGGTGCTGGTGCCGCTAGTACATTAGGAGAGCTAGGATACGAAGTGCATTGCTTCTGTTATCAAGACTCAGCTCGTCGCGCTCATTCCGTAGCTGCTCAAGGAGGAATAAATGCTGCTAAAAATTACCAACATGATGGCGATAGTGTTTTTCGAATGTTTTATGATACGCTTAAAGGTGGCGATTTTCGATCAAGAGAAGCAAATACCTATCGACTAGCAGAATTATCAGCTCCTCTAATAGACCATTATGTGCAGCAAGGTGTACCTTTTGCCAGAGAATACGGTGGAACATTGGTAAATCGAAGTTTTGGTGGTGTACAAGTTCAACGGACGTTTTACGCCAGGGGTCAAACTGGACAGCAACTGCTTCTAGCGGCGTATTCGCAGTTGTATAAAATGGTAAAGGCCAAAAAGGTAACCATGCATCCTCGAAGTGAAATGATGGATCTGGTTGTAATCGATGGTAAGGCTAAAGGAATTATTGTAAGAAATTTGATCACAGGAAAGTTAGAACGTTATGCCGCCGATGCAGTAGTTTTGGCTACAGGTGGTTATTCTAGAGTATTTAGATTATCTACATTGGCAATTGGATGTAATGGTAGCGCATTATGGAAAGCACATAAAAAAGGCGCATATTTTGCAGGACCTAGTTTTACACAGATTCATCCAACGGCATTACCCCAATCTAGTGAAGCGCAATCTAAACTTACCTTAATGTCCGAATCGTTACGAAATGATGGACGAATCTGGGTTCCTAAAACTAAAGACGATAAACGAATCGCCAATGATATCCCTGATGAGGAAAGAGATTATTACTTAGAAAGGCGTTATCCAAGTTTTGGCAATTTGGCACCTAGAGATATTGCTTCAAGAGCAGCAAAAGAACGCATTGATGCTGGATTTGGTGTTGGAAGACTAAAAAATGCCGTATATCTAGATTTTAAACATGCCATAGAACGCTTAGGCTTGGAGACTATTCAGGATCGTTATGGTAACTTGTTTAAAATGTATAAGAAAATAACTGGAATCGATGCCTATAAAGAACCTATGATGATTTCGCCAGCAGCGCATTTCTCTATGGGTGGATTGTGGGTAGATTATGAGTTAATGACTTCAATACAAGGACTTTATGCTATAGGAGAGTGTAATTATTCCGACCATGGTGCTAATCGTTTAGGTGCAAATTCTTTGCTTCAAGCAAGTGTTGATGGCTATTTTATTTTGCCAAATACCATCAACAATTATTTGGCGACAGAGATGAAAAATAATCATCCAGACACAACTCACCTTGAATTCGATCTCGCTGAACAAAAAACTAAAGCTTTTATCAATAAGATTTTAGGTGTAAATGGTACGAAAACAGTAGATCATTTTCATAGAGAACTAGGTAAAGTCATGTGGCAGGAATGCGCGATGAGTCGAAATGAGAATGGATTGAAAAAAGCCATTGCTCAAATCAAAGAAATTAAAGCTCAGTTTTGGGAGGATGTTAAAGTAACTGGTAGCGAAGGTTTGAATACAGAACTTGAAAAAGCCTACCGTTTAGCAGACTTTATAGAATTAGGAATTTTGATGTGTACTGATGCTTTGCAGCGAAATGAGTCTTGTGGAGCTCATTTTAGAGAAGAGTTTCAGTCGGATG
>JAUIFC010000101.1 GCA_030429455.1 Bacteroidia bacterium
AACCTTCAATTAAAAAAGGGTATAAAAGAAATTTTCACCCAAATAGAAGAACGAGGAATTATAAACTCTATCGCAAGTAAAAACAACGTCGACATGGCCATCAAAGCTTTAGAACATTTTGGGATTCAAGATTTCTTTTTGTTCCCCAAAATATCATGGTTGCCAAAGAGCAAGAGCATTAGAGAGATTGCATTAGACCTTAATGTCAATGTAAATGCTTTACTTTTTATAGACGACTCTGCTTTCGAACGAAATGAAGTAAACACAGTGCTGCCACAAGTAAAAACCATAGATGCTGCTGAATATGCAAATATTCTAAATTTACCAGAGCTTGACGTTCCCGTAACTGATGAGAGTAAAAAAAGAAAAAGTTTTTATCAAAATGAAGTACATAGGAAAGAACAGTCTATACATTATGAAGGTGACTATTTCCAATTTCTAAAAAGTTGCCATATAAAACTAGAAATTTTAGCATATCATCAAGAGCATAACGAAAGAGTTTATGAATTGACCCAAAGAACCAACCAAATGAATTTTTCGGGAAATCGGTATGAAAGGAAGGATATTCTCAACATTGTAAAAGACAAAGACAAAGTTTGCTATGTTTTGAAGTGTAAAGACAATTTTGGAGAATATGGTATTATCGGTTTTGGGATATTTTACAAACCTGAAAACCGATTAGTCGATTTGATGTTTAGCTGTCGCATACAGAGTAAAAGAGTAGAACATGCGTTTCTTTCTTACCTATTACAGATTCATTTAACCAATGGAGATGTTTATGTGACCTATAAGCACACCGAAAAAAACAAATTCTCTGCGCAAGTATTCAACGATTTTGGTTTTGAAACCATATCGAAAAAAGGAGAATTTTTAGAACTAAAATTTGCTCAGGGACGCCACATTCCCGAAGACGGAATCATTGAAGTCATATCAAATTAATAACATGCCATTACACCCTTTTCTTGTTAAAACAAACGCTTACCAACTGATTAAGATAATCTGCCGACCTTTTTACAGCGTGTTTAGATACATGGAATACCTAAGCTTTGTCAAAAAGCATAATGCCAAAGGTCAAATTAACGACTACTACAATTCTTCTGCAACGTATAAAAACAGGTATCAACTTCATGAATCGATTTTAACCAAATTAAACAATAAGAGTGTTTTATATTACGAATTTGGCGTGGCTGGTGGCGATATGATAAAGTACTGGTCTTCCCATAACACTTCCAAGGATTCCAGATTTGTTGGATTTGACTCCTTTGAAGGCTTACCAGAATCGTGGGAAGATAAAGAGAAAAGCCACTTTGACCAAAAAGGGAACTTTCCAGACATTCCAGATTCAAGAGTTAGTTTTGTTAAAGGATGGTTTCAGGATACAGTTTATAAAACACTAGCCCAAAGTACATTTGAGAAACAATGTGTATTTCATCTAGATGCGGATTTGTTTTCATCTACCTTATACGTGTTGTTTCAACTTCAACCTAAATTAAAACCAAACGACATCTTAATTTTTGATGAGTTTTCAAGCCATGAACATGAGTTTAGAGCTTTGGAAATTTTCAAAAAATGTTGTAATGACCAATGGGATTTCAAATTTTTAGGT
Source organism: Bacteroidia bacterium (assembly GCA_030429455.1). Taxonomy (GTDB): domain Bacteria; phylum Bacteroidota; class Bacteroidia; order Flavobacteriales; family Flavobacteriaceae; genus Psychroflexus. The sequence goes on from JAUIFC010000101.1 coordinate 1,607, forward strand.
GCCGTAAACAATTACAGACAAGTCGCATTTATTTTAAAATCTAAATCTTGAATAAGTACATTAACGAGCTAAGAAAGAGAATAGCCTTGAAAACCGCAGTTCGTTCTGTAAAGATACCACCTACTGTAAAGCAGGTTAGCTTCACCTTTGACGATGTTCCAGAAAGCGCTTTTGTAAACGCTCAACCCATTCTTGAACGATATGGCTATCGGGGTACATTTTATGTTGCACTTTCTTTTTTGGATACGGACAAGACAAATATAAATCTGTACCATAAAAATCACTTATCGGCTTGCCTCGATAATGGACACGAATTAGGCTGTCATACTTATAGCCACAATCGCACCTATCAAAATTCTAAGGCCGATTTTCTGACCAATGATATTCATAAAAATACGGTCAAACTTAATGAAACTGGGATTAAATACAAGTTTCAAAACTTTTCGTATCCTTTTGGTGAACAGACAATTAAGATGAGGACAATTGCGGCAAAACGCTTTGAAAGCAGTCGAGGAACAGATCACGGAATAAATAAACAACACATCGATTTAAATAACCTTAAGGCTGTAAAATTGTATCAAAATGAACATCCTTTGGACAAAATTCTGTCAATATTAGACCAGCTAAATTCATCAGGCGGATGGTTAATATTTTATACACATGATGTTCAAACAGAATTTTCAAAATTTGGCTGTTCTGTTGAATATTTTGAAGCAATTGTTCAAAAATGCAAGGCGCTAAACATTGAGGTTAAAACTGTTAAACAAGCAGTCGACGAATTAAAGAGGTTAACCTAATTAACGCTTATTATCTATTTAGGAAAAAAATGAGTCTGTTCAACTTTAAAAAAAGAAAAATTCAAGGCTATGTTTATGTGCCTAAAGGCGACAAGTTATTAAGAAATTCTAAGGTTGGCGATAGAGTAATTAAGGCAGATAAAACGCCACCATACATTGTAGTCGATCACGCCATAGAAACGATAATTATCACGCAATGGCCTGGCAAACTATTTAAAGTAGAGGTTATTAATCCGTCAAAAGAGGAATACATAAACAAAGGATTGGTAAAGGATGTGTGGTACACCCGAACATTTGGGGTAAGACTATTGAAAGAAGTTGAAACCAAAGTATTGTTTGGAGTATATGGCCATAGCATAGAACAAATCCTCAATTTAACCCAGAATATCACAAAGGAAAACGTAGAAGAGTTATCTAAAATCGAGTCAGGAATGAACAGGTTACTATTTTCAAAAGCTTGGCAAAATTGGATAAAAATGCATGACATTCACCATCCTTTTGCCAATGAGGACCATTTTGATACCATCAAAATTTCACTTATCAATCAAAAACGCAATTCACCAATTAATGAAGCTTTTGCCATCATTTCAGCTCAATTTAGCATTCGAGCAAAGCAATTGGTTGGAAGTTCAGCGTTTCGTCTGGGTAATGATGGAGAGACTTTTTTACAACCAATTTGGGCAAACGCTATTGAAAAAATAAATCATGCCGCAATGTCTTATGCTTCGGATTCGATCTTGTCGGCATCAGAACGACAAGATTTAAGAACACCATTTAACAAGGTATTTAAAATACATTGAAAAGCCAGTACAATAAGGACTTCGGAATAAAGGCTATTAGATTCATGACAATGAACTAATTCAGCCAATTTTGATCTGTATAATGCTGTTTTAACATACTTTTAAAACAAAAATTAATATTTTAGAATTCTATTGAAAAAATGTCGCCAATAACGGATTTGGCTAAGATGTAAAGACTTAAATGATGCAAGACCCAGAATTTCCTAACATTATTCTTTTTGCTATTCCTTTTTTTGTATTAGCCTTGGCCATTGAGTTGTATATAACGACAAGAAAGAGGTGGAAAGCAGTAAAAGGTTATGAAGTTAAGGATGCTTTTTCCTCTATTGCCATGGGCCTTGGTAATGTCTTTATCGGTTTTTTGAGCAAGATTATAGTGCTTTGGGCTTTCTACCTGATTTATGAGAATTTTAGATTATTTACCATTCCGATAGCATGGTGGAGTTTTGTTCTGTTATTTTTTGCAGACGATTTTTCCTATTATTGGTTTCATCGAATTTCGCACCAATGCCGTTTTTTTTGGGCATCGCATGTTGTCCATCATTCCTCAAAATACTATAATCTCAGTACAGCTTTGAGGCAGACGTGGTCTGGAGGATTTTTTAGTTTTGTGTTTTGGTTATGGTTGCCACTTGTAGGTTTTCACCCAGGAATGATCATGTTACAAATGGCGATAAGCTTGTTGTACCAATTTTGGATACATACAGAAACGATACAAAAAATGCCAACTTGGTTCGAAGCTGTCATGAATACACCATCTCATCACCGTGTTCATCATGCCAGTAATCCGCTCTATTTAGATCGCAATCATGCTGGAATTTTAATCATTTGGGATAAGCTTTTTGGAACATTTCAACCAGAGATTACAGAGGAAAAAGTAGTTTATGGTTTGGTAAAAAATATTGGAACCTTTAATCCAATAAAAATTGCATTTGTGGAATGGATAAACATGTTTAAAGATTCTTTTTCTGGGCATAAGTCCATTAAAAATAGACTCCTTTATTTGGTAAAACCGCCAGGTTGGAAACACGATGGTTCAGGTAAAATAAGTGACGATTTAAGGCAGGAATGGTTGAAGACTAATCAGCATTTGAAGACATGATAACTGAAAACTTTTCAGAGCCAATACATTTTCTGAATATGATAATTCGGGATATGTGTTGTATGTCAAGATCATTCAATGGATAAATGTTTTTATTCTGTTTTATGTTATGTTCAATTTAGAAGATTATAACTCTCTATTTTACTTTTAGTCAACCTTAACATATCAAGGCAGATTTCAAATTTTAAAAATTATCTTTGCAAAAAATTATTGAATGAGTAAATTATTGTGTGTTGGCACAGTCGCTTTCGACCAGATTGAAACCCCTTTTGGGAAAACAGATAAGATTCTTGGTGGTGCAGCCACTTACATTTCGCTTTCGGCATCAAATTTTGATCATGTGGATGTTGGTGTTGTGTCTGTTATTGGGGACGATTTTCCCAAGGAATACCTCGATCTTTTTATGAAATACAATATCAACATCGATGGTCTGAAAATCATCGATGGCGGAAAAACGTTTTTTTGGAGCGGTCTTTACCACAACGACATGAACACCAGAGACACGCTCGATACGCAATTAAATGTACTCGAAAACTTTGATCCTGTTGTTCCTCAACACTATTTAGATTCGGACATAGTCATGTTAGGGAATCTTCATCCTGCGGTTCAGATGAGTGTCATAAATCAGGTAAAAAAACCAAAACTGGTCATTCTAGACACCATGAATTTTTGGATGGATACCACGTTAGAATTGCTCTTAGAGGTAATTGCCAAAGTGGATGTCATAACGATAAACGACGAAGAAGCAAGGCAACTTTCTGGAGAATATTCCTTGGTAAAGGCAGCCAGAAAAATTAGCGAAATGGGACCAAAATACGTGGTGATTAAGAAAGGCGAACATGGCGCTTTACTTTTTTACAAAAACGAAATGTTCTTTGCGCCTGCTTTGCCATTGGAAGAAATTTTTGACCCAACTGGAGCTGGTGATACTTTTGCTGGCGGATTTTCTGGATATTTGGCCCAAACCAAAGACATCTCTTTTAAGAACATGAAGCGAGCTATTATACATGGTTCTAATTTGGCATCATTTTGTGTTGAAAAATTTGGAACGGAAAAAATGCTAAGCTTAAAAGAAGACGAGATAAAAAAAAGACTTTCAAATTTTGAAGCTTTAACTCAGTTTGAAATTAATCTGACTTAAATTCCATTAAAACACCATCACCTACATATAATTATTTATGAGTGAGCTAATTAAACACGAATGTGGTATCGCACAGCTAAGGTTGCTCAAACCTTTGTCGTATTACAAGGATAAGTATGGAACAGCATTTTACGGCATTAATAAGATGTACCTTATGCTTGAAAAACAACACAACCGTGGCCAAGATGGGGCAGGTTTTGCCAGTATTAAACTAGACATGCCACCAGGCTACCGATACATTAGCCGCTACAGGTCCAATGCGCCTCAACCCATCCAAGATGTTTTTGAAACCATAAACAACCGGATAAACAAAGAAATGAGCTTACATCCAGAATATCAAGACGATGTAGATGCTCAAAAACAAAATTTACCCTATTTAGGCGAATTGATGCTAGGTCATGTGCGTTATGGTACATTTGGTAAAAATAGCTTAGAAAGTGTTCACCCTTTTTTAAGACAGAACAACTGGATGCATAGAAATCTGATTCTGGCAGGTAACTTTAACATGACTAATGTAAATGAGTTATTTGAAAATCTTGTAAAACTGGGACAGCACCCAAAGGAAAAGGCCGATACGGTTACTGTGATGGAAAAAATCGGGCATTTCCTAGATTCTGAAGTCAGAAAATTATACAAAAATTTAAAATCGGAAGGGTATAACAAACAAGAAGCGTCGCCACATATTGTCAACAAAATTAGTGTTCCCAAAATACTAAAAAAGTCATCTAAAGATTGGGATGGTGGATATGTCATGGCGGGACTTTTAGGCCATGGCGATTCTTTTGTACTTAGAGATCCAAGTGGGATAAGACCAGCATTTTATTATAAAGACGATGAGGTAGTTGTAGTAGCCTCAGAACGTCCTGTGATTCAAACAGCTTTTAATGTCAAGCTTGGTGACGTAAAAGAACTTGAGCCCGGTAAAGCATTAATTACCAGAAGAAATGGAGAGGTGTTTACCAAGGAGATCATCAAACCTCTTGAGAAAAGAGCTTGTTCTTTTGAGCGAATTTATTTCTCTCGAGGCAATGATGCAGACATCTATCAGGAGAGAAAAACTTTAGGGCGTTTGCTCATGCCAAAAGTCCTGAAGGCTATAGATTACGATACCGAAAACTCTGTGTTCTCTTACATTCCAAATACTGCTGAAACCCCATTTTTTGGTATGGTCGAGGCAGCGCAAGATGAGTTGAATAGGCAAAAAAACCGTAAGATTTTACAGGAAAAAAACACGCTGACCGTCAAGCGCCTAAGTGAGATTTTGTCACAAAAACTTAGAACTGAAAAAATTGCGGTCAAGGATGCCAAGCTTAGAACATTTATCACCGAAGATTCTTCAAGAGACGACCTTGTGGCCCATGTTTACGATGTGTCTTATGGTCTTGTAAAACCAGAGGACAATCTTATCGTTATAGACGATAGTATTGTTAGAGGAACGACGCTTAAAAAGAGTATTATTACAATGCTGGATCGCTTAAACCCTAAGCAAATTGTTATCGTGTCTTCTGCGCCACAAATTCGCTATCCGGATTGTTATGGAATCGATATGGCTCGGATTGAAGATTTTATTGCTTTTAAAGCTGCCGAAGCCTTGCATGAACAACAAGGCACATTGGAGGAGACAAAAGCTACTATTTACCAAAAGTGTAAAGCTCAAGATGAAGCCAGTACAAAAACAGTTGAAAATTATGTAAAAGCCATCTACGCGCCATTTACAAACGAGCAAATATCTGATAAAATCGCAGAGCTGATAAGTCATGATACCACAAAAGCTAAAGTTAAAGTGATTTACCAAACGGTCGAAGACTTGCACAAGGCCTGCCCAGACCATAAAGGCGATTGGTATTTTACAGGCGATTATCCAACGGTAGGCGGCAGTAAAATTGTCAACAAAGCCTTTATCAATTATGTAGAAGGTAATAATAGACGCGCTTACTAACGCAACGTTTTTGTCAAAAGTGCCTCTATCTAAAAATACAATTTAGTTTAGTACTTTCGTAAACCAATTAATTATTCGAATCGAAAATTATGAGTGATAATTTAGCCAAACGTAATGCCTCAGATGATGAAGTAGATTTGGGATTTATTTTTTCTTCCGTAAAGTCTGTTTACAATAGTTTAGCAAAATCTATTATAGGTGTGTTTAAGTTTTATTTTAAACACAAATTCTATTTACTAGGATTAATCATCATAGGTGCTTTACTAGGATTTTTCTATGAAAATAATACAGATAAAACTTACGAAAACGAACTTCTGGTTTTACCTAATTTTTCAAGTACAAACTATGTCTATAACAAAGTTGAAGCTATCAACTACAAGATTGAGGCTAAAGACAGCGTCTACCTGAAAACAATTTTTGGGAAAGATTATAAAAATTTAAAAGAAATAAGAATGGAACCTGTAGTTGATATTTATTTCTTTCTATCCAAAAATGAGACCTACAAAGAATTGTTTGAACTACTTTACGAAGAAGAGGCAGAAATCGATTTTATAGAAAACCCTATAAATAGTAGAAATTTTAAGTACCACAGGATATTTATAAAAGTAAAAGGCGAAGAAAATCACGAAAAGATATCTAAAACTTTTTTGAACTATATTAATCAAAATAAGCATTTTAATGAATTAAAAGTACTTTCAAGAGAAAGCTTAAGTTTAAGAATACAAAAAGAAAACGAAATTATCAACCAAATAGATACCATTGTCAAATATTCAAAACATCAGAATAACGGAAGTTTGAAAGAGTTTGACCTTTCTATAAATGATAACCAAGGTTTAAATACGTTGTTACAAAGAAAGAAAAGCATGATTGAAAATTTGGTTTACCTCAATGTTGAGTTAATTAACCAGCAAACAATCTTAAAATATGTCGACTCAAATTATAAAGTCCTGAAAAGAGATAGTTTTATTGATAGTAGTAAGGTGAAATTATTTCCTATATTGTTGATCGTTTTATATAGCGTTTTCTTTCTGTTCAGAACTTTATATTTAAAGTATAGTTAATCAATCTCTGATACATTGACCAAATTCCTTAATAAAATAATTGGAGATAATGAATCTCAAGAGATTATTTTAAAAGGTTTATCTTTTTTGTTTTTAAGGCTTTTTGGCGCCGTCATAGGATATGCATTTACGATTTATGTGTCCAATAAATATGGTGCTGATGTTTATGGGTTGGTAGCCTTATCTTTCTCATTTTTTTTAATTATTGGAGTTTTTGGTCGACTAGGACTCGATACCAATATTGTTAAGTTTTTCTCTGTCGAAAAGAACGATACAGAGAAAGGTATTTTTTATAAGACTACCGTAATTACGTTTTTTGCAAGTGTTCTTTTTTCGCTTATACTCGACTATTTTAAAGAACCTATTATTTTAAATCTTTATTCTGACCCAAAACCTGAACTTTTAGATTACTTACCTTGGATTCTTGTTTCAATTCCATTTTGGAATGTAGCGATGATTTGTAGTAGTTTTTTTAGAGCGAAAAAGAACAGCGGATTATACAGTTTTTTAAACTTTTCTAGTCGATTTTTATTTACGTATATTTTACTGTTATTGTTTTTCCAAAACGATTTGGATCCGATAGGTGTTGTAAAAGCTCATTTTTACGCCATTGTATTTACGTCTGGACTTAGTTTTGTTTTTGTAGCCTACAAATTGGGGTTTGCCATAAAAACCAAAACAAAAATAGGAGGATTTGTAAGAGAATCTTTTCCTATGTTGTTGTCCACATCCATTTTGATTTTAATGAGTATGGTAGATACCCAAATCATGGGTGTTTACGAAAGTAAAGCCAATGTCGGAATCTATACTGTTGCTGTAAAAATTTCAGCACTAACGGTTTTTACATTGCAAGCTATAAATTCGATTTTAGCACCAAAAATTGCTAGTAGTTATATAAATGGCAAAGAAAATGTGCAAAAGATCATTAATTTTTCAACGCGAGCAAATTTTTTAATTACAATAGCCTTAGGCGCTTTTATTATTGTGTTTAATCAGTTTATACTTGGTTTGTTTGGAGAGGAATTTAAATCTGGCAAAATTGTGCTCATTATCCTTTGTTTAGGTCAAATTATCAATTCCATTTCAGGCTCTGTAGGTATCATTCTTCAAATGATTGGGAAACAAGTTGTGCAGCAAAATTTTGTTTTAATAGCACTTATTATAAACATCATTTTAACTCTAATTCTTACGCCTAGATATGGTGGAGTTGGGGCTGCAATTTCAACAGTGATAAGTATGGCGTTTTGGAATTTAGGCTGTGCCATTTATTTAAAAATGAAAATGGGAATAAAAACTTATTTTTATTTTAAAAAGTAAAATAACCTTCCTCAATACAGTCAATTTGATTTGTGTTATAACTAAAAGTATCCTCTAGGTTTCAAAAATCTGATAAATCTCAAGTCCCAATTGTTTTTACATCAATCGATTTGAAAAAAGGATGTTTGTTGAATTTGAAATGATTAGATTTATCCAATAAATTGCTTATTGACCGTAAGCATTTTATTGATACTATACTTATAAAAAAATGAAGATATGAAACCTAAGATGTTTTTGTTCTTGTTGTTATGCGCCAGCTGTGCTTTGCTCACAGCTCAAACAACAGATGTAGTAAACGGAATCCAATTGCCCATGGGTCTTGCTTTTCAAGGCGATGATTTATACATTGTTGAAAATGGGACAGGAAAAGTTTTAAAAATAAACACAACGCAGAGTTCACCTCAATTGGTTGAAGTTGTGTCTGGATTGAGTACACCCGTAAGTTTAGCCTTTAACGGCAACGACTTGTATATCGCCGAATACAATGGCAATAAGGTGTCCAAAATAGATGTTACTGCCAGTTCGCCATCATTAACCGACGTTCTTACGGGTTTAGATGGTCCTGTGAGTTTGGCCTTTAAGGGAAACGAGTTGTACATAGCAGAACAGAATACAAACACTATTTCGAAAGTGGATATCACACAAAGCTCTCCCTCTGCACAGGACGTCCTTGTTGGTGGATTAAACACGCCATTTGGCATCACATTTAATAATAACGACCTGTATATTGCCGATTATTTGGGAGCCAAAATATCAAAATTTGATGTTACTCAAACCAATCCTACATTAACAACTGTACTTTCTGGATTAAACCAGCCCATAAGTATTGCTTTTCTTGGCAATGAATTTTACACTACAATTTTGAACGATGAGAAAGTTTCTAAAGTAGATATTTCTGGCAATACAGCTAGTATTACAGATATCGCAACAAATATAAATGGCCCATGGTGGTGCGCTTTAAAAGGTACAGATTTGTATGTCAGTGTATTAACGGATGGTAAACTCATTAAAATAGATACCTCACAATTGTCTTCTGACGAATTTGTATCATCTCGTTTTAAAGTGTTTCCAAATCCAGCAAAGCATCAAGTAACTATAGATTTACAACCAGAGCTGGAATTGAAAGAAGTTGTTATTTACAATAACTTAGGCCAGCAAGTAATGATGGGTAGACATAACGTGATTGATACCTCAAGTCTAACACCAGGACTCTATTACCTGCAAATAATAACAGATAAAGGTAAAGGCACTCAAAAACTTATTATAGAATAAGCAAAAAAAGAGTTGATGTTCAATAAATTCAAAATGAAATCCTTAAATTTGAAAAGACTCATCAAGATGGACACTACAATTTAAATAACTGTTTACCAATAGTTGAATCTTAGATGAGTAAGAGTATTAAAACTAATTGATTGTTAACTTTAAACCATGAATCATTATGAAAAAGAAAAATAATTATTCGTTATTAAATAGAACATACCTTACAATATTTAAGTCTATTTGCCTAGCCTTACTTCTCTTTTCTCACCTAATCCAAGCCCAAGTACAAATAGGCTCAAACATGGAAGGTTATTCTGTGTTTGATGATTTTGGAAACTCAGTTGCTTTATCCGCAGATGGAAGTATTGTAGCAATAGGAGCACCAGGGACATTTAGTGGAGGGTTTGTAAGTGTATTCGAAAACCAAAATGGTGTATGGACAAAACTTGGTGCAGATATACAAGGAGAAGCAGCACATGATCTTTTTGGACATTCAGTTGCTTTATCAGCAGATGGCAGTATTGTTGCTGTAGGTGCAAGGTCAAATGACGGAAATGGCACAAATTCAGGGCATGTACGTGTCTATTCCTATCAAAATGGTACATGGTCGCAATTAGGCGCAGATATCGATGGAGAAGCAGCACATGATCTATTTGGATATTCAGTCGCTTTATCCTCAGACGGCAGTGTTCTTGCTGTAGGTGCAATATTTAATGACGGATATGGCACTGACTCTGGTCATGTACGTATATATTCTTTTGAAAATGGGACATGGGTACAACGAGGTGCGGATATCGACGGAGAATATCCAGGTGACAGGGCAGGATGGTCTGTCAGTTTATCTGCAGATGGAAATATTGTCGCCATTGGAGCAACTGAGAATGACAATGAGGGTAGTACAAATAATTCTGGACACGTACGCGTATTTTCCTATCAAAATAATACGTGGTCGCAATTAGGCCAAGATATAAATGGTGAAGCAGCAGGTGATTTGTCTGGCCGTTCAGTTGATTTATCTGCTGATGGCAGTATTGTAGCCATTGGTGCAATATATAATGATGGCAGTGATTATTTGTCTGGTCATGTCCGTGTATATTCTTATGAAAATGGGAGTTGGAATCAATTAGGAACAGATTTAGATGGAAAATTTTCAAATGATAGATTAGGAACTGCTGTGAGTTTATCATCAGATGGGAGTATTCTTGTCGCAGGTGCTTCAAATAATGATTCTGGCCACGTTCGCTCCTATTCTTATGAAAATGGAAGTTGGAATCAATTAGTTGCAGATGTTTATGGTGAAAATAACGGCGACTATTGTGGACATTCAGTTAGTGTATCATCAAATGGTTCTGTCGTAGCGATAGCTTCTGTCGGGGCGTATAATACAAATAGTACGGCTTCAGGCTATGTTCGTGTTTTTGATCTTAGTGTTTTGTCTTCTGACGAATTTGTATTATCTCGGTTTAAAGTGTTTCCAAATCCAGCAAAAGATAAAGTAACTATAGATTTAAAACCAGAGCTGGAATTGAAAGAAGTTGTTATTTACAATAACTTAGGCCAGCAAGTAATTATGGGTAGACATACCATGATTGATACCTCAAGTCTAACAACTGGACTCTATTACCTGCAAATAATAACAGATAAAGGTAAAGGCACTCAAAAACTTATTATAGAATAAAGGACAATAACTCCCTGCTTGAAGGGCGAAATATTGAAAATATTTCCAAATCCAGCTCAAAATACGATACAAGTCACTGGTATAAAGCATATAGAGAGCTATAAAATTTACAATGCTCTTGGCTCCGACATGTCATCTGGAAAAATTTATAATAATCAAAAAATTGATATTCAACACTTTAAACTAGGAATATTTTATAAGATTTGAAAACGCTAATGTCTTCAAATTTATAGTCAAATAAACCTGACCTAAAAACGCAACTTATACATGAATAACCTATCTAAAAAGTAAATAATCCAATGAAAAATCTAGCGATCATAAGCATATTAATTTTACTACTTTCCTGCTCGGAAGATGATGATGTCAATTTATTACCTGTTCCAGATGTAGCTACAGTCGAATTGACAGAACTCACAATAAACTCCGTAAAAACAGGAGGCTTAATAACAGCAACTGAAGGGACAGACATCACTGCAAAAGGCGTGGTTTGGAGTACTTCACCAAACCCAACTGTAGATTTAGGAACCAAAACCAATGAAGGATCGGATGCTACAAATTTTACAAGTACAGTTGCAGGATTGTCTGCTAATACTACTTATTATTTGAGAGCTTATGCGACCTATGTGGTGTCTTATGACAATAATTCGTTCGATACTGTTTATGGCAATGAAATAAGTTTTAGTACCATTATAGCGCCTAATTTTTTTCTTGCTGAAAATGGGGTGACTTGTATATGCGAAGATGTTGTTCCGGGAAGTACCGGAACCCTAAATGGTGTACAATATGAAGCCGTAGATAGAAGCTTGTTAATTCAAAGACGTAATGAAGGTGCAGACCTTACCAAGCTCTGTACATCCCTTGTAACGGATATGAGCAATTTGTTTTATAATAATCCAACTTTTAATCAATCTATTGGCAATTGGGACGTGAGTAATGTCACAAATATGAATCGTATGTTTTCCCTTTCTAACTTTAATCAACCGCTTAATGCTTGGGACGTTGGAAAAGTTACCGACATGGAATTTATGTTTAGCGAATCTCTATTTAACCAACCTATTGATAGTTGGGACGTGAGCAGTGTAGAAACTATGGCGAATATGTTTTATGGAGGAGTTTTTAACCAACCTATAGATAATTGGGACGTCGGCAATGTCATAAGCATGGAAAGCATGTTTGAAGGCATAAATGATTTTGATTTACATCCATTCAATCAGCCTATAGGCAATTGGAATGTGAGTCAGGTCGAGAATATCCAAAGAATGTTTGCTGATTCAGATGGTCATGTCAAAGTATTGGCTGCTAGTATCAGAAATGTTAATCACGTCTTGTATGCGATTTCGCAAAAGATTGATATTGTTACTGCTCCGGCT
>JAUIFC010000102.1 GCA_030429455.1 Bacteroidia bacterium
CGTTGGGCTACTTTAACTACAACTGGAACTTAAATGAAAAGTAACCTATTCAACCTGAATAATCAATTTATGAACAAAATTGCTTGAAATTACTCTTTCAAAACGCTGAATTATTCCTGAACCGTGTAAATAAATAAATCCGTCTCTGACAAATTAAAATACCCAAATGGATAATGATCAGGATTTGTTTCGTTGATGATATTTCCTCTAACGGTTGAAGGCGGAGTTGAAAAAGGGCCACCACCACCTGAACCAACTTGATTTAACAGGATAAACATATAATTATAAAACTGTTCAGACATTCCAAAGTTCTGAATAAAAACCTCATCACCTGCCATTAACTCCTCTTCGATGTAGAGCGCAAAAATGGTATTGCCGTCAAAAAATTCGTCTTCAAAAATATTTACATCTGGGAAATCTATAAAATCGACAAAAAAGGTAAATAAATAGTAGTTATCAACTCCTGGTGTATCTTTATAATATGCTCTTAATTCGACTTCTTCTCCACTAAAACCCCCATTATTTCGCTGGGCAACCGAATCGATTTGAACGACTGGTATAAAGGTTTCTTCGGCTGTATATACTTCGTTTTCTACCTCTACTCTAAGTTTGTAATCTTGGAGTAATTCGGAATCGAACTCAGAAGTTCTATAAACGCCTAATGTATCATGCAAAAAATTGAATACTGTTCCATCTTGATTGGTTATGGTAACTAGAGCATCTTCAACTGTTGTGATTTCTTCTTCAAAAAAACCTCTTGTTTTTGTAATACGAATTTGCTGATTATTGCCCTCATCGCCTTTAAGCTTTAAAATAGAAGCCTCAATAACCAAACGTTCTTCAGCTTCATTCAATTCCACTTCAATGACATCTTCACAGGATATGAAAGATAAAATACCTAAAAATATTATGATATATTTTCTAGTCATTTTTTTGATTTCTATTTAATTTAAAAACAAAACACATACACCTATGTTTTTCCAAATTTTACAAAAAGCCGCTTAGTCGTAAAGATTAAATAACTATATATTATATGACTTTTCATTTCTTCTTAACCTATATATACTATAAATCAATATTATCACCACAAAAACTCCAAACCTACAACTCAAAATTTAATATTATAACTTACCGAAGGAACAATTCCAAAAATAGCAAGTCTAATGGCTTCATTTTGACCTGTTATACGATTTTCTTCAAAATTTATGGCGACAGCATTTCTTCTGTTGTACACATTGTAAATCCCAAAATTCCAATAGCCATTCCATTTTCTGTTTTTATTTGCCTTCGGCTTGTAAGTTGCAGAAACATCAAACCGATGGAAAACAGGCAATCTATCTCTATTCCTTCCTTCATAAATCGGCACCGTTAAACCCTGAAAGCTGAATTGTCCAACCGGAAAATTAACAGGTTGACCAGTCCTAAGCGTAAAATTAACATTAAAATCCCATCTGTCGTTCAACTTATAATTTCCTAACACGCTCAAATCATGCGTTTTATCAAAGTTTGCCAAATACCATTCCCCATTGTTGATGCCTGGTTCGTTTTCAAATCTACCAGGTGTTCTTTGTTCAGAGCGTGATAAGGTGTAAGCAATCCAACCATTAAGTCGTCCTGTGTTTTTCTTCAACATAAATTCTAGTCCATAACTTCTGGCTTCACCATTTAAAATTTCTTGCTCTATGGCATCGGCTGCAATCAAATTTGCGCCATCTATAAAATCAATTTTGTTGTTTACGGTTTTGTAATACGCTTCGACATTAAAATCGAACTTGTTTCCTTTTAATCGTCTAAAGTAGCCAACAGCAAACTGATCTAGCGTTTGTGGCTCAATAAATGGACCACTTGGCGTCCAAACATCCAATGGCGTTGGCGAATTGGTATTGGTAATAAGATGTAAATATTGTGCCATCCTATTATAACTCGCCTTGACAGAAGTGCTGTTATTAAAAGCATATGCTAAAGATGCTCTCGGTTCCAGGTTGTTAAAACTAGAAATTACATTTGATCTGCCTTCATTCACTGTACCAATAGGTTCCGCTCTTTCGTATATCCCAAAATCTTCGTTATATGTTAAAGGCAAATCATTTTCGTACACATTCAATTCCTGACCTAAACGAAAAAAACTGCTCCATCTTAAGCCATATTCTGCCGTTAAATTATCTGTAAGTTTATGTTCTGCGGAAATAAAGACGGCAGGTTCTATTGCATATTTTTTGGTCAATTGGTCTGCATTTATTCCTGAGTCTTCACCTTTAGGTTCAATAGTTCCAGGATTAAATATGTAATAAAACCCATTAAAACCGTAATTCAATTGGAAATGATCTGAAATAAAATGGTTAAAGTCATATTTAAAATTCAAATTCTGGATGCCACTTCTAAAGCTAAATTCAACAAAATCCAAATCTAAATCGTACACATATTCGCCTCCAATGAGGGACATGTTGCTGAATAACTTATCGTCAAAAACGTGATTCCATCTTAAATTGATAAAACTATTGCCGTAAATATTTTGAAAACTTTCGTCTAATGAAAAAAAGTCTCTACCAAAATATCCTGAGAGTAAGAGTTTATTCTTATCATCTATGACATAATTGCCTTTTGCCGTAAAATCGTAAAAATAGGCCCTATTCGGATTGTCTATCAGGGATAAAAACAAATGAGCATAAGTGGCTCTTCCACTGACTAAAAACGAACTCTTATTCTTTTGAATGGGCCCCTCTAGAAGCAATTTGCTTGAAATAATCCCAACTCCAGCCTCACCTTGGAACTTTTTGTTATTCCCATCTTTCTGTTTTATATCCAATACAGAAGACACACGACCTCCATATTGAGCAGGAATTCCACCTTTGTACAATTTTAAATCCTTTACGGCTTCTGGATTAAATACCGAAAATAGACCAAACAAATGCGATGAATTGAAAATCACAGCCTCATCCAGCAGCACTAAATTTTGATCAGCACTGCCGCCACGCACATTAAAGCCTGAAGAACCTTCGCCCGCATTGGTAACACCAGGCAACTGAACGATAGATCTTAACACATCTGCTTCTCCAAAAACAACTGGGACTTGTTTAATTGTCGATTGTTTAAGCCTGTTCAAACTCATTTCAGGTTTTCGAATGTTTTGTTGCTCAAAATCGTCTACAATAGTGACTTCATCTAGAAGTTCGGACAAGGGTTTCAATAAGAAATCTTTTTTAATGTCCTTATTAAGTGTTATGGCTTCTACAAGAGTTTCAAAACCCAAATAACTGACTTGGATGGTATAAGTGCCTTCGGGCAGTGTTATGGAATAGAAGCCATAAGCGTTGCTTACCGTTCCCGTTTTGAGCTCTTTTACAATAATGTTTACGCCTAGAAGAGTCTCGTTGTTATCAATATCTTTAATGCTTCCGCTTAAGCTAAATTTTTCTTGCGCATTTGCACTTAACCCTAAAATGAAAAGAAATAAGACATATCTAATACATGCTATAATAGAAAATCTATCTAAGGTTAATGACATCTAAAGCCCAATTTGTTAAACAAGATATTTATTTGACAAAAATAGACTTACGATGTCTTGAAAAATATGTTTTAACACTATTTAAGTTGAATTCTGGACAACTTATAATCAGATAAAAACACTATATAGGCTGAAAAATAAAAATCGCAGGGCGCTTATGCAAATTTGGTTTTTCATTCTTCCAATCTTCAATGGATTTGGTTGAAATATACTCTGTAGTAAGTGTTAAATCCACAGCTATACAAAGTTGTGTACTTGGCTTTAATGTTCTTATAAAGGTATTAAAGAGCTGTTCATTGCGATAAGGAGTTTCTATAAAAATTTGGGATTGATTGTTTACAATCGCTTGTTTCTCCAATTGTTTGATTGTTTTTCTGCATTCATTTTTATCTATTGGCAGATAGCCGTTGAAGCTAAAATGCTGACCATTTAAACCACTTGCCATGAGTGCCAAAAGAATCGACGAAGGTCCTACTAAAGGGACAACTTTTATATTATTCTTATGTGCAAGAGCGACTACTTTGGCTCCAGGATCGGCTATTCCTGGGCATCCGGCATCTGTAATGATGCCTATATCTATACCCTCGGAACACGGTTTGATATATTCAGGAATTTCAATTTCTTGAGTAAACTTGTTCAAATGCATGATGGTAAGCTTACTCTGGTTTTTCCGCGGAACCACAATTTTGATAAACGCTCTTGCAGCTTTTTCGTTTTCAACAATAAAATGAGTGATATCAGTAATTTTTTTTCGTATTGAAAGTGGCAAAACTTCCAATGGAGGCTGTTCGCCCAATCGGTTTGGAATTAAATAAATTGTGCCAGTAGAAGTCATATATTGGTATTTAGTAAATTGTAATCTCTATGAATCATTCTTATAGCTTCTTCAATTTTTGTATAGTTTATATTAAGTTGTTCTATAGACTTATTATTATCATACTCAAATTTTGAATTTATAAGCATAATAGTGTCTTTCGTAATTTTAGTTTTCAAAGGTTTAAATATACTTATAATTGATTGCAAAAATACAGCAAGACGAAGTAGGAATTTATTGATTTTAATTATTGGTTTCTTTCTGTTGAAGGCAAAAGCAATATAATCCATTACAGTTTTAAAGCTCAAATTTTCTCCAACAACAATATAACGTTCATTTTGCTTTGAAGATTGCATTGCGGCTATCATTGCATCAATCACATCATAAACATAAACAAAACCAGAATGTTTTGGTGGATAAAACTTGATATTATTCAAAACCTTTCGAAATAACAGTCCGCTACCTGAATCAAAAAAGCCCAAACCAAGAATGATTCCAGGATTTAAAATTACGACTTTAAGACCTTCTTGCGAAGCTCGCCATACTTCCATTTCTGCTCCATATTTTGTAATGCTGTAAATGCTTCTCAAATTATCGGTTTCTCTAGGTGCCTCTTCGTCTATCACATTTCGATTAGGATACCGTCCAAGAGCGGCAATTGAGCTTACATGACAAAACTTTTCTACTTTATGCTTTAAAGACAGATTGACCATATTTGCCGTGCCTTTGATATTTACCTTACGCATAAGCGTATAATCGCTCGAGGCATTTCCTACCCAAGCGGCGCAATGATAAACTCTGGAAACCCCATCAAAAGCTTCATCCAATTTAGGAATATCAAGTAAATCTGCTTTTACCCAATCTATGAGATCTATATTTATGTGATTCTCATTCGCAGACAAAGCTCTTAAGATAGATAGTGTATAGTTCTTTTTATCCTCCGACCTATACAAAGCTCTTACACGAATTGAATCAAAAAAACATAAACGTTTAAGCAAATGTGTACCTAACAATCCCGTGGATCCCGTAACTAAAATCATCTAAAATTAGCTATTCCTTTTCATTTTTGTAAATATACCCAAATCTAAATAAAAGCATAAATATTTATGCTTTTATAGCTCTATTATGACTTCTTAACTCAACTTTAACCGATGAGTTTTTAACATTGAGGTTTATATCATGTCTATATTAAAAACAATTATATGAAATACTTTTGGATTTTAATTCTCTGTACGATTAGTACAACACTGTTTTCTCAAACTTCAATAGCAAGTACAGATGTTAAACTCGATTTCGATTCATTTGACATCAAAAAGTTTAAAGTTTCAGGCAAATTAGTGGATGGAGAACAAAATCAACCTTTAGAATTTGCTACGATTGGTATTTACGAATCGGGTACAAATGACTTAGTTGCAAGTGGTGTCACCAACTTTAATGGCGAATTTTTGTTTCGAATTCCTAGTTGTGACTATGATATAAAATTTTCATACATTTCCTATAAAGATAAGACCATCGCAAACCAATCCATTACTGGCAATACAGATTTAGGAACCATAAAAATGACATTTGAAACCAATGAATTGGATGAAGTTACCGTTGTTTCGGAAACGACACAATTGGATGTTAGATTGGATAAAAAAATATATACACTAGGTAAAGACTTGACCGTAGCTGGCGGTACAGTAACAGAAGCCTTAGAAAATGTACCTTCAATAAGTGTCGATATCGAAGGTGGGATAAGTTTGAGAGGTAATGAAAATGTAAGAATTTTAATAAATGGCAAACCTTCTGCTTTAGCCGGTTTTGGAAATACAGATGTTTTACAACAACTTCCAGCAGATGCTATCGAAAGAGTTGAAGTAATTACCAGTCCCTCGGCACGTTACGATGCGCAAGGTACAGCAGGTATTATCAATTTGGTCTTAAGAAGAGATAAAACATTAGGTTTTAACGGTTCCGTTAGGTTACAAACTGGTACGCCACTTAACAATAGAGCCGCTGCAAACCTCAACTGGAGAACTGAAAAGTTTAATTTCTTTGGTAATATTGGCTATTCGCATAGAAAACCACCAGGTAACGCCAATTTTGAAAGTACTTTTACGGATGATAATCCATTAAGACAGTTTGATCGTGTGACGGAAACGAGAGATTACAGCAGAAATCGAAAGGACTTTAACTACAACATTGGTGCAACTTATTTTTTTGATTATAACACCTCGTTCACAGCCAGTTACTTTGGCAGAACAGGTGAAGATGACGACTTGACTAATAACTCCACATCTAGATTTAACGAAGGTGAATTTATTAATGAAACCTTAAGATTGGAAAGAGAAATTGAAGAAGAAGATTCATACCAGATTTCATTAAATTTCAATAAAAAATTTGATAATGAAGGCCACGAATTAGATACTGAATTTCAATATTCAGAAGACAGCGAATTTGCACCAACGGTTATTACTGAAGATGTGGTTGCGGGCGAAGAGCAATTTATTCCCGACGAATCGGTTATACAAACAGAAGACCAAACGGAATACCTATTTCAAGCAGACTATGTAAAACCGATGGGTGAAGCACAGTTTGAAGCTGGTTTTAGAGTAAATCTTGAAAACTCTGTTCAACCCTTTTTCAGAGAAATAGAAATTGAAGAAAATATGCCTGTTGTGGACACCTTACTTACCAACAATTTTGAATTTGATGAAAACGTCTATGCCATTTACACCCAATACGGGAACAAGTTTGGTAAATTTTCGTTCTTGTTTGGTTTAAGGTATGAATATACACAGCTAAAAGGACAAACCACATCAGATTATGACTTAAGCCAATTTGAAGAACTTTTAGGCGAAGATGTAGATTTAAATTTTGACAATCGATTTGATGGATTTTTCCCAACATTAAATCTTATATACGAAATAGGAGAAGATGAAAATATAACCTTAGGTTACAACAGACGTATCAACCGACCAAGAGGTTGGTTTTTAAACCCAACGCCTTCGCTCTCGTCCCGAGTAAATGTTTTTCAAGGTAATCCTAGTTTGAGGCCAGCCTTTGCCAACGCCGTAGATTTAGGATATTTAAAACGCTGGGGAGAAAAACTCACACTTACCACATCGATTTATTACCAAAGAGAAACCGACTCCTTTGAACGTATCGACGAAGAAACAGGACAAATAACAGACGATGGACTCGTCGTCATACGAACCATCCCTATCAACTTGTCGACCAATCAACGTATGGGGTTTGAACTTGGTGTGTTATACAATCCGAACGATTGGCTGAGATTAAATTGGAGTGTTAATGGATTTAGGTTTGTGACCGATGGCTTCTTTAATGGACAAGATTTTGGTGTTGAGAATAACAGCCTTACTTCTCGATTTAGCGCTAAAGTAGATTTACCTTACAAAATCCAATGGCAAACCAACGTAAATTTCCAAGGCCCGTTTGAAAATGCGCAAACCAAAACCGAGTCTATCACAAGTGTCAACATGGCCTTTAGCAAAGATATACTTAAAGATAACGCCACAATTTCTTTAAACGTGAGAGATTTGTTTAACTCAAGAATACGAGATAGATTTACTGTTGCGCCAACCTTTAGACGCGAAAGCAGTTTCCAATGGAGAGAGCCACAAGTTACAGCGACGTTTATTTACAGGTTTAATCAAAATAAAAAACGTGGTGGAGATAGAGAAAACTACGGCGATGGTGGCGGAGAAGGGTATTAGGAATTAGTCTGAATATTTACTCTTATTTATAATTTATAAAAATACAAAGTCAGCTGTTTAATTATAGTTGACTTTATTTTTTTCGGAACTTCGAAACAACGAATCTCCATAGTAAAGTGTGAATACGCTTATCAAAATACAAAAAAAGAAACCTTTACCAAATCCTGCAAAAAACCCTTTTTCGAAACCTTGAAACGCAAAAAGCAAAACAACATAAATCACATAACCAAGCCCATACCGTAAAAAACGCGTGAGCTGTTTTAGGTGTAAAGTTTGAGATACAATAAAATAAGGAATAAAAAAACTAAGCAAAACAGCTGCAATACGCGTATAAAAAGTAGCGAACGAGTCCAAGGTAAAAAGACCAATAGCCAACATTAACAGAATATTTATCGAAGCATACATGAGAAAATCCATGATATAGTTTCCGAAATGCTTCTTTGATGAATTTATGTCAATTACACCTTTATCTAGTTCCAGAACTTGAGAGAGGAGATGAATTGTAACTTCTCTTGGTTGTGTTTCGCCATTTTCAATGCGTTGGATGGTTCTCAGACTCAATTTGGTTTTGTTTGCCAAATCTTGCTGCGACCAGCCTTTTTCAATTCGTTTTTGTTTTATGGCATCTGTTATTCGATTCATAAGTAACAATTTTCAATAAAAATAATTAAAATTGTAACTACCTGTATGACATTGAGAAAACTTTGTATGACATTCGAAATGTCGTAGAAAGTCAACTACCTTTCACAAGCAAATTAATAAATCTTATAATGGTAAAACAAGGCTTCGATTCCGCCATTAAACACTTTGATGGGTTTGGAGCCACTTAAGCCAATTTGCCTCGAGATGTCCATTTCTGGTGTGATAAACCAAACATTAGTGTTGCGGTAATGAGTTTTTAACAAGTCGCCAAGTGACTTATAAAACAAATTTGAATTAACGCTCAATCGTTCTCCATAGGGCGGATTAAACACCATATGTAATTTACGTTCTTCTTCTTTTTTGGTCGAAAAGAAATCGTCATGTACAATGCTGATAAATTCCGACAAGTTGGCTTTATCAATATTATCCTGTGCTTTTCTAACGGCAGAAGGTGCTTTGTCGATGCCTTTGATATTAAAATGAAATGGTCTGATTTTCTTTAACACAGATGTCATAATCACTTCGTACAAATCTTCATCAAAATCATTCCAATGCATGAAACCAAATTCTTTTCGATTTAAATTTGGCGGAATTCTACAAGCTATCATCGCTGCTTCGATAAGTAGAGTTCCGCTTCCACACATAGGGTCTAGAAAGTCACATTGACCGTCCCAACCAGAATGCAGTAATAAACCGGCAGCCAAAACTTCATTAATTGGCGCAATATTGGTTGCCGTACGGTATCCTCGTTTAAATAATTTATCACCAGAACTGTCTAGACTAAGCGTACAAAAATCTCGATTGACATGAATATTAAAAACCAACTTTGGCTGATCTGTAGAAACGCTTGGACGTTTTCCTGTCTTATCGCGAAAACGATCTACGAGCGCATCTTTGGCGCGTAATGCTACAAATTGAGAATGTGTAAACACCGATTGAAATATGGTCGCTTGAACCATAAACGTCTGTTGGTTGGTCATGAGTTGTTCCCACTCGAAAGCATAAAGTTTTTTATAAAAATCATCTTCGTTTGTAAACTTAAATTTAAAAACAGGCTTCAATACACTCAAAACTGTTCTCAGGCTTAAATTCGCCTTATACATAAACCCTTTATCACCGACAAAAGAGACATTACGAATACCTCTTTTGATGTGCATCGCACCCAACTTTAATAATTCTCGTTCTAAAATTGGTTCAAAGCCATACATGGTTGTCGCAACCATTTTATAATTTTCCATTTGTAATGATTAGAATTCTTAAGGGCTTAGCAAAGCCTTATATTTTTGCAATAGTTTATTAAATAAACAAAAATAGGCTAATTTTGCAGGACTATGAAACAGATACAACCGCAATGGTACGACACTTGGTTTGATACACCCTATTATCATATATTATACAAAAACAGAGACGACTCCGAAGCCGAAGCTTTTATGTCTAGATTGGTAAAAGCCCTTGGTATTAAAAAAAAGGCTGCGATTTTGGATGTGGCTTGTGGTAAAGGCCGTCATGCGATTTATTTGAATAAAATTGGCTATGATGTGATGGGGATAGACTTGTCACAAAACAGTATCAATCATGCCAAACAATTTGAAAATGAAACACTTCACTTCCTAAGGCATGACATGTGCATCCCTTTAGATACTACTTATGATGCTGTTTTAAACCTGTTTACAAGCTTTGGTTATTTTGAAAAAGACGAATCTAACGTCAAAGCAATTCAAGCGATGAAGGCGAACATGAAACCTGATGCTTATGGTGTTATCGATTTTCTAAACATTCATTATACCCTTAAACACCTTAAACCTTTTGAAATAAAAGCAATTGACGGAATAGACTTTAAAATAGAAAAATGGGTTGAAAACAACTACCTTTTTAAACAAATATCTTTTAATGCTGAAGGTCAAGATTTCGAATATACAGAACGTTTAAAGTGTATTGACCTAGCGCTATTTCAATCCTATTTTGATGAAGCAGGGTTAGTACCCGAGCGTATTTATGGAAATTATAATTTAGATGCTTTTGATAAAGAAAAATCAGAAAGGCTCGTCATAATTTTTAAAAGAAAATGATTTTTTCAACATCCCAAAACAAAAAAGCCAATAATTCTTAAGGTAAATTATTGGCTTTTTTAGTTTGATTTTGAGAGTCTAAACTAGCTCTGTCTGTTTTTAGCTTCTATGCTTAAAGTGGCATGAGGTACTAATTTTAAGCGCTCTTTTTGAATAAGCTTTCCTGTCACTCTACAGATGCCATACGTCTTATTCTCAATACGAATTAAGGCATTTTTTAAATCTCTAATAAATTTTTCTTGTCGAATTGCCAACTGAGAATTGGCTTCTTTACTTAAGGTGCTACTGCCATCGTCAAAAGACTTAAATGTCGGAGAAGTGTCCTCGGTATCATTGGAACTTCCGTTTCTGTAGGCCTCCTCATAAATTTTTAGTTGCTTTTCTGCATTTTTGATTTTTGATTCGATTAGCTCTCTAAACTCCTTCAAATCATCATCACTATACCTTTCTCTTTTTTCAGTTACTGTACTCATCTTAAACTTTTTTTAAGGTTATAACGGTTTTTACATCGTCAAATTCTATCTCTCTACCGTTTTCTAAGCGGTTTGCAAAATTAATGCTTTCCGTTAATGTTTCTCGCTTGATGTACGTTAAATTTTCATCGATTGCCTCTTGTAAGATGCTATTTTCTTCAATATTAACATCAATATGGTCGGTAACATTCAAATTAGAATCTTTTCTTAAATTTTGAATACGATTCACCAATTCTCGAGCTATTCCTTCATTTCTTAATTTGTCGTCAATATGAATATCAAGAGCGACTGTAATGTTATTTTGTGTCGCCACTAGCCAACCTTCAATATCTTGTGATGATATTTCTACCTCTTCCAGTGTAATCTGTTTTTCTTTACCATTTATGCTTAAAACTAGACTTCCATCTTTCTCCAATTTCGAAATACCCGATTTATCAATTTGGTTAATAGCTTGTACAACAAATCGTACATTTTTGCCATATTTGGGGCCTAAAACCTTGAAATTTGGTTTTATACTTTTGATCAAAATATCCGAAGTATCGTCTATAAACTCTATGGCCTTTACATTTACTTCCGATTTAATCAAATTAGCAACTTGCTGAACGTCTGCCTTAAACTGATCGTTTAACACAGGTATCATAATGCGGTATAAAGGCTGTCTAACTTTAATTTTCTCTTTTTTACGCAAAGACAAAACTGAAGACGAAATGATTTGAGCAATGTGCATTTTTTCTTCGAGTGGTTTATCTACAAAAGATTCGTCATAAACTGAAAAATCATCTAGATGAACGCTTTCTGTGTGAACATCTTCTCTAATTCCAACCAAATCTTGGTAAAGTCTGTCTGAAAAGAATGGAGCCACTGGCGCCATGAGTTTTGAAATTTCCAACATACATGTATAGAGTGTTTGGTATGCTGAAATTTTGTCGTTTTGGTAGTCGCCTTTCCAAAAACGTCTTCTGCTCAAACGAACGTACCAATTCGAAAGATTCTCTTGTACAAAATCCGAAATTGCTCTCACCGCTTTTGTAGGTTCGTAATCGCCGTAATACGCATCTACATTTTTAATTAATGTATGTAATTCCGACAATATCCACCTGTCGATTTCAGGTCTTTCGCTTAAAGCAATATCTTCTTCCTGATACCTGAATTGATCAATATTGGCATACAAGGCAAAGAAAGAATATGTATTGTAGAGAGTTCCAAAAAATTTACGCTGAACCTCCTCTATTCCCTTTAGGTCAAATTTTAAATTATCCCATGGGTTTGAGTTACTGATCATGTACCAGCGCGTTGCATCTGGACCATAAGCACTTAAGGTTTTAAAAGGATCTACAGCGTTACCTAAACGTTTTGACATTTTTTGTCCGTTTGCATCTAAAACCAAACCGTTTGACACGACGTTTTTATAAGCTACATCGTCAAAAACCATGGTTGCAATGGCGTGAAGCGTATAAAACCAACCTCGCGTTTGATCAACGCCTTCTGCGATAAAGTCGGCCTTTCTTAATCTATCTTCAACTTCCTCTTTTCCAGAGAATGGATAATGCCATTGCGCATAAGGCATAGATCCAGAATCGAACCAAACGTCAATTAAATCAGATTCTCTTTTCATGGGTTTTCCATTTGGAGAAACAAGAATTAATTGATCTACAATATTCTTATGGATATCAATATTCTCATAATTTTCATCAGAGGTATCGTTTAGTTTAAACTCTTTAAAAGGATTTTCCTTCATAAAACCTGCTTCAATAGACTTATCAACCTCAGATTTTAATTCGCCAATAGAACCGATAATCAGTTCTTCTTTTCCATCCTCAGTACGCCAAATTGGTAAAGGTATTCCCCAAAAGCGTGATCTTGACAAGTTCCAATCGTTGGCATTGGCGAGCCAATTTCCAAATCGTCCTTCGCCAGTTGCCTTAGGTTTCCAGTTAATGGTTTTATTAAGTTCATGCATTCTCTCTTTTACTGCTGTCGCTTTTATAAACCAAGAATCCAGTGGATAATACAGAATTGGTTTGTCTGTTCGCCAACAGTTAGGATAAGGGTGAACGTATTTTTCTACTTTAAATGCTTTGTTATCATTTTTCAACTTAAGTGCTAAGCGCTCATCAACACTTAAATAGTTTCCTAAATTGGAAATAATGGATTTTAAACCTTCCTTTTGTTTCAAAAATTCTTCTTGCCTTTCTTCCTCAGATAGGTATTCATGTTTTACATATTCGCCAGCAAAACCATAAAGATCATCTTTAACTTCTTTTCTAAATCTCCCTTTTAGGTCAACAAGAGGGACTAAGTTATCATCTTCATCTTTGACCAACATTGCAGGAACTTCTGGTACTGCTTGTTTAGCAACCATCGCATCGTCTGCTCCAAATGTAGGTGCTGTATGCACAATACCGGTACCATCTTCTGTGGTTACAAAATCGCCAGCAATAATTCTAAAGGCATTTTCAGGATTTTCGTATGGCAATGTAAAAGGAAGAAGCTGTTCGTACTTTATTTCTAATAAATCTTCACCCTTACATTGTCCTAAAACTTGGTAAGGAATTTTCTTATCTTCCTGGTTATAAGTCAATAAGTCTTCTTTGTTTTCTACTTCAAAAAACTTTTTTGCAAACTGTTTACTCACCAGATTTTTGGCTAAAACCACATAAATAGGCTCAAAAGTATATTGATTGTAAGTTGCCACTAAAACATAATCAATTTTCTTTCCTACAGTAAGTGCTGTATTACTTGGCAAAGTCCAAGGTGTTGTCGTCCAAGCTAAGAAGA